>CAVEIP010000036.1:0-20327 GCA_963615935.1 [Ruminococcus] lactaris
ACGCACGAAGGTTGGTGTCGAGACTGTAGGTTCTTATATGCAGTGTCTGGAAAATGCTTTCTTGTTTGAAGGGTCGCGGCGCTACAATGTGAAGGGCAGAAAATATTACGACAGCATAAAAAAGTATTATGTTGTGGATGTAGGGCTCCGCAATGCACGTTTGAACTTCCGTCAGCAGGAGATTACGCATATTATGGAGAACGTTGTCTATAATGAACTGCGCATCCGCGGTTATCTCGTTGATGTGGGTGTTGTGGAGAGTCGTGTGATGCAACAAGGCAAGAGCACTTATCGGCAATACGAGATTGACTTCATTGCCACCAACGGCATTAACAAATACTATATTCAGTCGGCATATGCTTTACCCGATGAAGATAAGCGGGAGCAGGAACTTATGTCGTTGAAGAAAATTGATGATTCTTTCCGTAAGATTGTAATTGTTGGCGACGACATTGCTACCTACACCGATGATGATGGTGTTGTTTTTATGGGGCTGTTCCAGTTTCTTAAGAATAACGATGTGATGGAGTAAAAAAAACAGGGCTGACGCTTCGGTGAGTGTCAGCCCTGGGCATATAATAGTTTGTTTTATTATTCCTCTTCTTCTGTTTCGTCTTCCTTCATGTTGTGGAATACGTTTTGCACATCGTCGTCGTCCTCAAACTTCTCGAGGAGTTTCTCGATTTGCTCGCGCTGTTCAGGAGTAACGTCCTTATAGTCGTTAGGGATGCGTTCAAACTCTGCACTTTGGATTTCGAAGCCGTTATCCTCAAGGTATTTCTGGATGTTGGCAAACGCGTCGAAAGCGCCGTAGATAGCGATGTCTTCGCCTTCGTTCTCCACCTCGTCAACGCCGAAGTCGATGAGTTCGAGTTCGAGTTCCTCAAGGTCTACGCCCTCTTTAGGAGCCACCTTGAACACACATTTATGGTCGAAAAGGAAAGAAAGACTGCCCGAAGTGCCGAGTGAACCGCCGAACTTGTTGAAGTAACTGCGCACGTTGGCAACGGTACGGGTGTTGTTGTCGGTTGCGGTTTCCACTACGATGGCGATGCCGTAAGGGCCGTATCCTTCGTATACGATTTCCTTGTAGTCGCTTGCATCCTTGTCTGTGGCTTTCTTGATGGCACGTTCAACGGTGTCCTTAGGCATGTTGGCTGCTTTTGCGTTCTGCAAGAGTACACGCAAGCGGGAGTTTCCGGCAGGGTCAGGGCCTGCGGCCTTGACGCAGATGGTGATTTCCTTACCGATTTTAGTGAACGTACGCGACATGTTGCCCCAACGTTTAAGTTTTCTCGCTTTGCGATATTCAAAAGCTCTTCCCATGTTGATGATTTACTTTTTGTTATGTTATTGTTCTATTGTTTTTTCGTTTATCGTAGTTGAGCGCCGAGTTGCTTTTGCAGGTTGGCGATGATTTTGTTCATCACGGCATCAATTTGTTTGTCGTTGAGAGTCTTTTCATCGTCCTGCAGAGTCATGCTCACGGCGTAGGATTTCTTGCCTGCCTCGAGGTTTTTGCCTTCATACACGTCGAAGAGCGAAACGCTCTTGAGCAGACGCTTCTCCGAGTTGCGAATCACGGTTTCCACGTCGGCAAATGTGGTGGCAGCGTCGATGAGCAGCGCAAGGTCGCGCTTCACTGGCATTGACTTTGGAAGGTCGGTGAATTCCACCTTCTTCTTCAGCGCCATCTTCACCAGCGCATTCCAATTGAGTTCTGCGAAGTAGACTGGTTGGCTGATGTCGGCTTTCTTGAGCATCTTGTGGCTCACCACACCAGCGTAGCCGATGAGTTTGCCGCCACGGTTGGTGTATTCGAGGCATGCCGAGAACAGTTCGTTGGAGGTTTGCTTTGCAACGATCTCCTTGGCGGTGATGCCCAGACGTGTGAACACGTTTTCAACCGATGCCTTGAGGTCGAACACGGTCGACTTCTGTGCCGGTGCTGTCCAGTTGGCGGTGCGGAGGTCGCCTGTCATCCAGAGTCCGAGGTGAGTCTCTTCCGAGAACTGAGCCAATGGCTTCTCTTCCGTCTGTTCAGCCTGTGGGTTGAAGTGGTATACGTTGCCGAACTCATACATTGTGAGGTTGGCGTTCTTGCGGTTGATGTTGTGCGCGAGGCTCTCCAGGCCGCCGAAAATCAGCGTCTGGCGAAGCACGGCGAGATCGTTGCTCAACGGGTTGAGCAAGCGCACGCAGTTGTCGAGCGGATAAATCTCAAGCCCGTCGTAGTAACTTACGGCAGTGAGCGAGTTGTTCATAATCTCGTGGTAGCCTGCAGCGGTGAGTTGCTCCGACACGAGGCTCTGCAACTGGAGAGCGTTGTCGGTAGGCTGACGGTAGGACAGCGAGGAATGAACTGTATCGCCAAATTCCACGTTGTTGTAGCCGTAGATGCGGAGGATGTCCTCAACCACGTCGCACGGACGGGTCACGTCTACACGATAGGTAGGCACGCGGAGAGTTGCCACGTCGTCAGTCTCGCTCTCGATTTCCATCTCGAGGGCTGCGAGTATAGTTTTCACAAGGTTCTTGTCGAGAGCCTTGCCGATGAGTTGTGTCATGTAGTTGTACGACAGTTCGACGCGCGGACGCTCCACGGGAGCAGGGTAGTAGTCGAAGATGTCGCCGCAGATTTCACCGCCTGCAAGTTCCTTGACGAGGAGGGCGGCAATCTTGAGCGCATAGATAGCGTTGTTGGCGTCCACGCCGCGCTCATAGCGGAACGAAGCGTCGGTGTTGAGTGCCTGACGGCGGGCAGTTTTGCGCACCCATGTTGGGTGGAAGCAAGCCGACTCAAGGAACACGTCGGTGGTTGCCTCTGTTACGCCCGAGTCAAGGCCGCCGAACACGCCGGCGATGCACATAGGCTCTTCTGCGTTGCAAATCATCAGGTCGCGGTCGCTCATTGTGCGCTCCACTCCGTCGAGGGTGACGAACTTAGAGCCTTCAACAGCCTGGCGCACCACAATCTTTTCGCCCTTCACCTTTGCCAAGTCGAAGCAGTGCAGCGGCTGGCAGAACGCGTTGAGCACAAAGTTGGTGATGTCAACAATGTTGTTGATTGGGCGCTGACCGATGGCGCTGAGGTAGTTGCGGAGCCATTCTGGACTCTCAGCCACCTTAACGTTGCGCACTGTCAAGCCGGCATAGCGGATTGTTGCCTCCGGGCATTTCACCTCTACGGGGATAGCGCCGTCGGCACGGTCGGTGGCGAAAGCCTCGACCGAAGGGCGGTGAAGGTTGGCTTCCATGCCCTGAGCCTTCATCCATGCAGCGAGGTCGCGCGCCACACCATAGTGCGACGCTGCGTCGATGCGGTTAGGCGTGAGGTCGACCTCAAACATGTAGTCGTCCTTCACGTTGTAGTATTCTTTAGCTGGGGTGCCAGGTTTCACCGTCTCAGGGAGTTCGATGATTCCGGCGTGCGACGTGCCCACGCCGATTTCGTCTTCGGCGCAGATCATGCCGAACGACTCGACACCGCGGATTTTTGACTTCTTGATTGCAAATTCCTTGTCGCCGTCGTAGAGTTTGGTGCCCACGGTGGCAACGACCACGTGTTGTCCGGCAGCAACGTTTGCGGCGCCGCAAACGATTTGTGTAGGCTGTCCGTCGCCGAGGTCAACGGTTGTGATGTGCAGATGGTCGCTGTCGGGATGGTCGATGCATGTAAGCACTTTGCCGACAACGAGGCCTTCGAGGCCGCCTTTGATTGTCTCCACTTTTTCTAAGCCGTCTGTCTCAAGACCGATGGAGGTGAGGGCAGCGGAAACTTCTTCTGGCGAGAGGTTGAAATCGAGATACTCTTTCAACCAATTATACGATATGTTCATAGTCTATAGTATTTCAAAACGCGTCTTGTCCAGAGATGCCTCTGGAAAATTCGCACAAATTTACGAATAAATTCCTGAAAACCGACAATCTAACCGCCCCTATTTCAGCAACGAAAGGAAGCGCGCGGGGATAGGTGTTTCAAACAGCATCTCTTTCTTTGTCACGGGATGCGCAAAATGGAGCGTGCGCGCGTGGAGTCCGAGACGGTGGATAGGGCTGCTCTTGGCGCCGTATTTGCGGTCGCCCACGATGGGGTGGCCGAGGTCCTTCATGTGCACACGGATTTGGTTTTTGCGGCCGGTGTCGAGGCTCAGTTCCATCAGTGAGTAGCCGTTGTGGCACTGCAGGCGGCGGTAGCGTGTAATCGCCAACTGACCCTCCTCGGGATTTTGCGTGGAGTAGACCTCAAACTGCGACGTCTCGGCGAGGTAACTCTTCACGATGCCTTCCTCGTCGGCAACTTTGCCTTCCACCACGGCAACGTACTTTCTACCAAGCACCATGTTGTTCCAGTTGTGCTGCATCGCCTCCTTTGCCTCCACGTTTTTGGCAAACATCATCAGTCCGGAGGTGTCGCGGTCCAAGCGGTGCACCACAAAGAGCATCAGTCGCGGGTCCTTCTTCTTTAGGTAGTCGCGCAGGATGCTGTAGGCTGTGCCGTCTTTCACGTTGTCGGTCGACACTGACAGGATGCCGCTACCCTTGTTGATTACGATGATGTCATCGTCTTCGTAGACGAGTTTGATGCGCGGGTGCGAGAACACGACAAACGGACGGGTGAAGTTCACCGCCAGCGTGTCGCCAGCGTGCACCTCGGTGTCGAACTGCGATATGGGCATCGTGTTGACAGCCACCTGATGGTATTTCAGCAGCGCCTTGATGGCAGTGCGCTTGTGGTCGGTGAGTTTGGCTTCGAGGCATTGCAGCAGTTTGCCGTCTTCTTTCACTTTCCACACAAGGATGCTGTCGGGGCGCCATTTGTTGCGTTCAGCCCCGGGTTTTCCGTTTCTCGTCATAATTCTTTTGATTTGTGCTTAATAGATTGTGCAAAATTAGTGTAAATCGGCAGAAATGCCAAATCCTAAGGACGGGAGTGGCGCAGTGTTGCGGCAGCGAGGCTTGGCGTTGGCGGAAAAATCACTAATTTTACGCAAAAATTTCCCGTCAATGGCTCAATATGACTATTTGATTGTCGGCGCCGGACTCTTTGGCGCTACGTTTGCCCATCTGGCGCATAAGCGCGGACGGCGGTGCCTTGTGGTGGACCGCCGCAATGAGGTGGGAGGCAATCTCTACTGCGAGAAGGTGGAGGGCATCAACGTGCATAAGTATGGCGCCCACATCTTCCACACCTCCGACACCGAGGTGTGGCGGTTTGTCAACTCGCTTGTGGAGTTCAACCGCTACACCAACTCGCCCGTGGCAAACTTCCGTGGACGCATCTTCAACCTGCCCTTCAACATGAACACCTTTGCACAGATGTGGGGCACTGCCACCCCTCGGGAGGCGCGCGCCAAGATTGAGGAGCAGAGGCAGACGGTGAAGGCGCGGATGGTTGCCGACGGCATCGCTGAGCCGCGCAACCTAGAGGAGCAGGCGCGGCTGCTTGTGGGCGACGACCTTTTCGCGATGCTCATCGAGGGCTATACGGAGAAGCAGTGGGGACGGAAATGCTGCGACCTGCCGGCGTTTATCATCAAGCGCCTGCCGCTGCGCTTTGTCTACGACAATAACTATTTCAACGATGCCTATCAAGGCATTCCTATCGGCGGGTATAACCGGCTGATTGACGCACTTTTGCAAGGCTGTGAGGTGCGCACGGGTGTTGACTTTCTTGCCCATCGCGACGAGTTGTGCGCGCTGGCAAGCAAGACTGTGTTTACGGGTGCTATCGACGAGTATTTCGGCTATCGCTTCGGACCGCTCAACTACCGCACTGTGCGGTTTGAGCATGATGTGATGGACTGCGCTAATTATCAAGGCAATGCGGTGATAAACTACACCTCCGCCGATGTGCCCTATACCCGCGTCATTGAGCATAAACATTTCGAGATGTTTGGCGCCGCCGTCGAGGCGTGTCCGCACACGGTGGTGTCGCGCGAATATTCCACAGAGTGGAAGCCGGGCATGGAGCCGTACTATCCAGTCAACGACGAGCGCAACAACGCCCTCTATAATCAGTACAGCCAACTCGCCGAGGCGGAGCCCGACACCATCTTCGGCGGCCGCCTGGCGGAGTATAAGTACTACGACATGCATGTGGTGGTGCGCCGCGTGCTCGACCTCTTCGCCAGCGACGAGAGCCTATAGCCGCGGTTTTCGGGACAAAAAATTTGCGAGTTCTTTGTTTTTCCCGCGGCTTGCACTATCTTTGTATATTGTATATATAATACGCGGCGAAGAATGCCGTTTTTTATACTACTGAAGAACGAATATAATGGGAGTCAAAATACATAGAGAGGGAGTTAACATCATCCTCGCCTTTGCGCTGATTCTGGTGGTGATCAACATCCCCATTTATCTTTTTGTCGTTTCGTGGGTTGCCAAAGGCATTGTCTGGGGCATCTCGCTCTTCGCGCTGTGGATTGTGGCAAACTTCTTCCGCTCGCCTTTGCGCAACTTCAAGGGAGAGAGGGAACACACCGTAGTGTCGTCGGTCGATGGCACGGTAGTGGCTCTGGAGGAAATCAACGACTGCGACCTGCTGGGCGGCAAAGCCATCCAGTTGTCGGTGTTCATGTCTGTGTTCAACGTCCACGCCAACTGGTATCCTGTTGATGGCGAGGTCGAGAGCGTTGCCTATCAGCCGGGACGCTTCCGTGCGGCATATCTCCCAAAGTCGAGCAGTGAGAACGAGCATTCGTCGGTGGTGATTCGCACCCCCGGCGGCACACGTATACTTGTGCGCCAGATTGCCGGCGCCATAGCCCGCCGCATCGTAACCTATGCACACCAGGGGTCGAAGGCCGACATCTCCGCCCATCTGGGCTTCATCAAGTTTGGCTCGCGTGTCGACATCTATCTGCCTGTCGATGCCAAAATCCTCGTGAAAATCGGCGACAAGACTGTCGGAGGCATCACGCCTATCGCCCGATTAAACGAATAATATCACAAAGCAATGAAACTTTTTCGCGCAATAAAACAAAACATACCTAACACCATCACGTCGCTCAACCTCTTTTCTGGATGCTTGGCTGTGGTGTCGGCTTTCAGTTTCAACGAGCAGATGGGCGGCCTCTTGGGCTACCAGTGGGCGTTTGTGTTTATCGCCCTCGCTGCGGTGTTTGACTTCTGCGACGGCCTGTCGGCACGCCTACTCAAGGCGCACTCTGCCATCGGCAAGGAGTTGGACTCGCTCTCCGACCTCGTTAGTTTCGGTGTGGCGCCCGCCTCGCTGGTGTTTTGCCTGATGCGCGCAAACGGTGCCGGATGGCTGGCCTATTTGGCGTTTTTAATAGCCGTTTGGGGGTCAATCCGATTGGCTAAGTTCAACATCGACGACCGCCAGACCACCTCTTTCATAGGCCTCCCTATTCCTGCCAATGCCATCTTCTGGATTGGTGTGGTGGCGTGGAACGTTGACTACCGCTACCTCGGCGACGGATGGATGACGGCTCTTGTGGCGCTCTTCCCGCTACTGATGGTCAGCAAGATACCGATGTTTTCACTGAAGGTGAAAAACCTCTCGTTGCGCGACAACGTGCGCCGCTACGCGCTGATTCTCGGCGTGGTGATGCTGGTGGCTTGCCTCCAGTTGCCTGGCTTGTTCTGGGCAATCCTGTTCTACATCCTTCTCTCGGTGACCGACCGCAAGGGATGAACAAACGCGCCGTGGCTGGCGTTTTTAAAGAATAACGATAATCTATAATTTCGAACAAAGTGGGCTTTTTTACATTCTTCCTCCTGTTTGTATTTGTCGTTGTCATCGGTGTGGTGGCAAGTTTGCTGTCTGCGCTCTATCGCCTTAAGCGCAAGGTGGCAGGTGCATTCCGCGGCGCCCAGTCGGGCGAGGAACGCACCCAGGCCGAAGAACCCGCCCGCCGCAAGGTCTACGACCAAGGCGTGGGCGACTACGTGCAGTTTGAGGAAATCATAGAAGAGGAAGTCGCTACGCCCCACGAGAAGGTGGAATTCCGCCAGGAGTCACAAGTCAGCGACGTGGAGTTTGAAGAAATCCGCGACTAATAATCACAAGTATTTACCGGCATAAGTCAATGGGGTGGCGTACCTACAGCACGCAAATGAATGATAATCAGCCTATCCCCAGGCTAAAGCCATGGGGTTATAGATATTGCGCCTCGATGAGGCGCTCCAGTGTGCTATCAGTGGGGGAGGATGCTGCGCATAGGCGCTCCAGTGTGCTATCAGTGAGGTGAGTGCATCCCGTCAGGATGCCATATTAATAACCCTAGGCTTCAGTCTGGGGCGAACTAGTGCTCAATGACTTGCGCCCCGTAGGTGGCGCTACAGGGGCATGGTCGCTTGGAAATGTTTATGGTGGAGATGGAGAGATTCGAACTCTCGTCCAAACGCGGAACTAATATGCTTTCTACATGCTTAGCCTCGACTTGGTTTTCGACCGTGGGCAGGCTCAAGGCCACCAACCCAAGGCTTATCTCCTAAAATCTCGGACGGCCACCGGAGAACAGGCCTTCCCAGCTCTGAATTTATTAGCACCACCTTGTCGAAACGTCTCGGAGCAGGGCAATCGGGTGATGTCTCGTTTCTGCCACTGTGGCAGAAATAAAGCTAACTTACTGTGCTTCGGTTAGGCAGCGAGAGCGTAGTTATTTTCGCCAGTTAAATTTCTGATGTCTGAGATTATAGAGCATAGCCATCATCGCTCTGCATGCTTACATACCACTTCTACACGCTGTCAAAACCGGTCATCCCCAATTGTTTCACAACGCCTTGCGGCGATATGCGGACTGCAAATGTAGTGCGATTGTCGGCTTTTTCCAAATTTTCTTCGAAAAAATTTTTAGTGGCTTCCCTTTGCTGTTGTGTTTATGGCGCGCTCATCGAGGCTTTGCGGTTTCTCACCACCCAGCGGACTGAGCCGCTGATATGGTGAACGCTCCCGCCCAGTTCGCTTGTGACTGAGAGCGCTTGACGAGCCTTGTGGAGGCTCGGAAGGAATGGGATGTGGATTGAATTGTCGATGAAAATGCGGATTGCAGATTCGTCTAAATCACCCCCCCCAGTTAGTTACACCATCAGACGTGGTGCCGTTGAGCAGGAGCATGGTGTTGGGCAGGTTGTTGTTGAGGTAGATTTCCTTGATGAGCGGCACCTGACGGCGGTCGAGCACGCCTACACGCGCCACAAAGAGGGTGTGGCTTGCCGACTGCGCAATGATGTGGGTGTCGGCCACAAGTTGGATTGGCGCGCAGTCCACAAAGATATAGTCATAGCGCTTGCGCACCTGTTCGAGCATCGCCTCGATGCTCTCGTGGCTGAGGATTTCTGCCGGGTCGAGCGGCAGTGAGCCAGCCGGTAGGATGTCGATGTTGGCTTCCTTGTCGTGGACAATGGTTTTCACCACATCGTTGATGGTGCCGTTGAGAAACTGCGACACGCCTTTACGCGGCGAGCCTACGCGCTTGCTCAATGTGCCGCAGCGTATGTCCATGTCGACGAGCAGCACCTTCTTGCCGTTGACGGCCTCTGCCGCAGCGGTGTTGATGGCTACAAACGACTTGCCGCTGCCGGGCTGTAGCGAGGTAAGGATGCACACGGGTGTGCCTTTGTGGCGGAGGAAACGTATGTTCAACTCCGTGCGGAGCATCAAGAAGGCGTCACGGAACTGCTGGGGCACGAGCGCAGGAGCCTTGTGGCTCGCTGTGCCGTAGGCCTTTGCGCGGATGCGCGATGCGAGTGTCTGCTTCTGCGTCATCGGTATCTCGCCCACGTAAGGGATGCCCGAGAATGCCACGTCGTAGCGGTCGCGCACGTGTCGGTCAAGGGCATTGACGAGGAAGATGATGAGCAGCGGCACCGCCACAAAGCCTGCCACTACGGCTATCGCAAAGCCCATCCATAGCGATATTGGTGTGCGGGTGGTGCCTGATGCTGCGGGGGCTACTACACGCACTGCCTCGGAGATGTTGTTGATTGCCAACGGGTCGTTGCTGCGCTTGCCCTTGAGGTAGAGGTATTGGTTTACGAGTTGCTTGTGGTCGCGCATCTGGCTGTCGAGCACCGACTGGTCGCTTGCCAGTTTGGCGATCTTCTTGTCGGTCTCGGCAAGGCGAGCCTTAATTTCGTTGCGGTCAATCTGCAGCGACTTGAGATGGTTGCTAACCGATGCCACGATGTCCGGGTAGATGGCTTTCACCTGTTTGTCTACGTCGAGATATGCCTTGTTTGCTGTTCCGCCGTTGTCGCGCAGGGTGTTGCGCTTGGCTATGAGGCTGTTGTATTCGGCTATGGCTTTCTCCACGCTACGGCTGCCCATAACGCTTGTTGCTGCGGCGATGGCGTCGTCGCTGTTGTGGTCGTCGGCCAGTTGGCGAGCGGCGGCCTGTGTGGCTTCAATCTGTGTCTCCACCTGGTTGAGATTGTAGGCATCGGCGGCGCGCTGCTTCACGAGGTCGCGGTAGGCTAGTGTGTTGCTTGCGGTGTTGCTGCTTTCCTGCTGACTCTCAATTTCTTTCTCTTTCGCTTCGAGTGCCTCAGTGTAGACCGTCAGGCGGCTGTCTACGGCATCGACAAACTTCGAGGCGTCGCTGTTGTTCCATCCGCGCCAAATCTGGTCGTAGACCACCGGTATCTGGTTGAGGATGTCGTCGGCGCGCTTTGTGGAGATGTCGGAATAGGTGCATGTGAGCACATCGGTGAACGTTGCCGTCTGCACCACGTCGAGTTTCTTGCTAAGCGCGCTGGCTACTGTCTTCACGGGTGTCAGCGCCACCTCGATGGTGTAGCCGTCGTAGTCCTGAAGGTTGTCGGCGGCAATGATGCTGAGCGGACCTACTTTCACGGTGTGGTCGCCGCCGATGGCGAGCGCCTTGCCGCTGGTAGGCACTTCTTCGCCGTCGATGGTCAATTTGCTTACGCTTACCGACTTGCAGCCGGGGACGATGTCGATTGTCGCTTTCACTGATGTGTCGCTGCCGATGCTGTCAACTGCCACGGCAAACGGCTCGCTGCCGTAGAGGTCGATGTGTTTGCCGAAGGCGCGCACGTCGTATTGCGCCACGTTAAGCCCGAGATTTTTCACTATACGCTCGCAAAACACTTGCGACTTGACCATCTGGATGCCGTTGTCGAGTTGCAGTCCCGTGGTGAACGGCTTGATGGCGTACGGGTCGTCGCCGAAGCGCTGGTTGGTGAACACGTTGGCGTCGATGTATTTCATCGCAAACATCGACTGCCGCTGCTGCGACGGCACATAGTAGTAGTCCCACACGGCTATGCCAATCACGCCTATGGCCACAAACAAGAGGGCATAGCCGAAGAAGCGGTGCATCCATCGCAGATAAGTGCGGATGGAAAGGGCGCTTCGTCGCACCAGTATGTTCGGACTTGCCGCGGCTTTGGTCATAGGTTGTGGGTAGTTTAATCCTTAAGGATGTTGACGAGCAACACGCCTATCGACGTGAGTAACGAACTGAGTGATATCCAGATGGATACCGATTTCATCGTGTTCTGGTTGATGGTCGATTGGCCAGCGCGCACGCTATTGGGTTGCACGTAGATCACATCGTTCTGCTTCAGGTAGTAGGCTGGCGACTTGAAGATTTCGGCGGAGCGGAGGTCGAGTTGGTACGACTTGCGCTGACCGTTCTCCTCGCGAATCACGTAGACCTTGTCGCGCTCGCCGTAGATGGTAAGGTCGCGCGCCATGGCTATCGCCTCAAGCACGTTCACCTTGTCGGAGTTGATGGTGTAGGTGCCCGGGGCGTTGACCTCGCCGAGAATCGACACCTTGAAGTTCATAAACTCCACGGTGACCAGTCCGTCCTTGAGCATCTGCTTGTCGTTGAGTTGTTTGGCGATTTCCGTCTGCAACTCCCAACGGCTGAGGCCGGCGGCTTTGATTTTTCCGAGCACAGGGAAGTCGATATATCCCTCGTTGTCGACCACATAGCCGAGCAGATAGTAGCCCGAACTCTTCTGGTCGGTGCCCGCCTGGCTGGCTTGCACGGGGAGGTTGAAGATTTTCGACACCGAAGGGTCGCTGCTCGACACTACAATCGAGAGCATATCTTTTGGCTCGATGCGGATTACCTGTGCATTCTCGATGCTTTCGGGAGTGCCAACGGTGGCGTCTTGCAGGTAAATCACTTTCTCGGATGTTTTGCATGAAGCAACAAAAAGCATTATCCCTATCAGAAGTAGTGTCTGTATTTTGGTATGCATAGTCATTTTTGGCGTTTTTGTTTGCATTATAGAGGGTTGACGTACCCGCATAATTACACTATTGTGCAAAAATACCAATAATTACAATATCTCGGAAACTTTCCCCCTAAAATCTTCGCCCGTCGCCTGCTATAATTTGCGTTTGGGGGCACTCTTTGGTTGCCGTTGTTTATTCGGTCTCGAAGGTGATGCAGTCGGGGCTGGGATGGAGAAACTCGAACTCGAGGGTGCGGGCGAGGCCTTCGCGGATGGTGAACGGCGGCACGAACCCTGTTTGCTGCATCTTTGTGGCGTCGTACTCCGTGGAGGCGCAGAACTTCTTTACGCGCACCGAACTGATGGCGAGTTTGCGGCGGGTGACCCATGCCACGAGGTCGAGCAGATAGCCGCCAGCCATGCCGAGGGCGTAGGGCACATGGACGGCTGGCAGATGCTTGCCGAGCACTGCCTCCACGTGTTTTACGAGGCCGTTCATGTCGAAGTCGGGCTTGTCTACGTAGTTGTACACGTTGTAGCCCGTAGGGTAGTTGTCGATGAGGAATTTGGTGAACGCCACGACGTTGCCCACATAAGCCATCGACTTGAAGTTGTTGCCCTTGCCCACCATCAAGAACTTGCCGCTCTGAATCTGGTGCAGCAGGTTGTAGACGTTGCCGCGGTTGCGCTCGCCGAAGGTCACCGTGGGGCGCACCACATTGATGTTCCAATCGTTGTGCAGCGTGTGCCATTCTTGGAGCAACTGCTCGGCTTGCCATTTGGAGCGGCCGTAGTGGTTGAAGGGATCCTTTGGCGCTGCCTCGTCGGGGCTTTTCTTGTTGATGCCATAAACTGCTACGGTGGAGAAAAACAGCAGACGCTTCACGCCGTTGCGCTCCATCGCTTTAAGGGTGACGCGCATGCCGCCCACGTTGGTGTCGTAGTAGAGCGACGTTGGAGTCACGTCGTCGCGGTGCTGCGCGGCGAGGAGAATCACGAGGTCGGTGCCGGCGAGTGCCGCATCCATCTGCTGCTGGTTGCGCACGTCGCCAATTGTTGTTATGTCGTTGAAGAAATGACTTTCCCGGAGATCTACGATGCTGAATTCATAGCCGGTGTACTGCTTGAAATAATCGATTATGCGGGTGCCGATAAATCCGCTGCCTCCGAGGATAGTTATTTTCATAGGTCTTCGAGATGATTTGGTATTAGGCGCATGCGGTCAATTGTCTTTTTCGACAATGGAGCGTTGACAGTGTGGCGGTAGAACGGCAGATTGTGGATGTCGCTGCCCATAAGGTTGTAGTAGCCTTTCTGGAGGAGCCATTCGGCTTTCTCCTTGGTGGCGGGGCTATAGGAGCCGGCGATGGAGCCGAGGTTGAGTTGGAAGATTACGCCCAACTCCTTCAGCTCGTCGTAGTCGCTCTGCTCCATGTATTTGTAGCGCTCGGGATGGGCGAGGATGGGGCGGAAGCCACTATTGAGCATCTCGCCGATGATGCCTTGCATCTCCATTGGCGGGCGGAAGTAACTCGTTTCGATGAGCGGATGGTTGCCGGTGAGCATCAGCAAGTCGCGCGCCTCCCAACGCTCGTTGAAGAGGCTGTCCATCATGTTTTCCGCTGCCTGGTTGAGGCGGATGCTGCCCGTGTAGGCGGCTTTGAACGTTTCGAAATGCTGCTTCAGATTGGCAGTGCGGTTGGGCACGTCCTCCATAATGTGGGGCGTGAACCATATCTCAGCAACGCCTGCCTGCTGCATGTAGTCGAGCGCTTCGAGGCTGCTCTCTGCGGTCTCGAAACCGTCGTCCACGCCTGGCAGGAGGTGGCTGTGATGGTCGATGAAGCCCTCCAGCAGTCCGCTGTCGAGCATTGAAATTTTACGCGAGAATATAGACATTATTTGTCGTCCTTTCCGTTGCCATATCCATAACCGTAGCCATAACCATAGCCGTATCCGTAACCATAGCCATAGTGGCCGTACTTGCCTGTGTCGGTGGCTCCGTTGAGCAGGATGCACATGTTTGGCAAGCGGTTTTCCTTGTAGATTTTGTCGATTTCTGGCAAAATGCGGCGGTCCATCAGTCCGGCACGAATCACGAAGATGGAGCGGCTCGCATACTGCGAGATCAAGGTGGCATCGGTTACCTGTGCTATTGGCGGGCAGTCGATGAATATGTATTTGTAACGTTTTCTCAGTTCATTAAACAGCGCAGGCATGCGGTCGCTTAGCAGCAACTCGGCTGGGTTTGGCGGCATGGTGCCGATAGGAATTGTGTCGAACTGCAGATTGTTGGCTGCTGCCGGCACTATGATGCTGTCCACGTCGGCCTGGTCGTTGAGGTAGGTGCTGATGCCCGTGCGCGGACTGTTGACGCTCTTTGAGAGCGTGCCTTTGCGGAGGTCTAGGTCGATGACGAGCACGTTGTTGCCCTTCAATGCCATCACGGTGGCGATGTTGAGGGTGGTGAACGTCTTGCCGCTGCCTGGGTTAAGCGACGTGATGAGTATCGTTTCGGAGTACTTGCTGCCAATCATGAAGTCGAGGTTGGTGCGCACCACGCGGTAAGCCTCGTTGATTACGTTTCGGTTGTGGCTCTCAACCACAACTCTCGACGGTTGCGACTCGTCGTTGCGCGGACCGCGCAGGCGGTCGATGAAGGTGCGCTTCTTTGAGCCATCGGTCAACGGCACGTCGCCGAGGATAGGCGCAGACAGGCTCTCGAGATCCTTGCGGTTGCGGATGGTGGTGTTCAGCGCGTTGTCGGCATACATTACGCCGAATGGGATGGCGAGACCCAACAGCAGTGCCACTGCCATGATGATGCTCTTGTGGGGCGAGATAGGCACGTTGTCGCCAGTGGCGGGCTTGAGCAGACGGGTGTTGTTGACCACGATGCTTGCCTGGAGTTCGTTCTCTTCGCGCTTCTGCAACAGATAGAGGTAGAGGTCTTCCTTAATCTTTTGTTGGCGCTCGATGGAGAGGAGTTCGCGAGCCTTGCTCGGGCTCGACGATATGCGGTTGTTGATGGCGCTCTCCTGTGCTTCCAGACGGTCTGCCTGGATCTTGAGGGCGCTGATGTGGTTGTCGATGGAGCGGAGGATGGTGGAACGCATCATGCGCAACTGGTTGTTGAGGTCGGCAACAACGGGGTTGTTGTCGCTACTGTTGCTTGCGAGGCGCTGACGCTCAAGGAGTTTTTTGTTGTACTCTGCAATCTGCTCCTCGATGGTTTGGCTGCCCACACCTGAGTTCGACGGCAAGAGGTCCTCCTTGCGGGTGTTGTCCACGAGGTATTCGCGGATGAAGCGAGCCACAGCCAACTGGTTGTTGGCGATGAATGCCTGCTCGGAGTATTTGCTCGACTCTTGGGTTACCTGCGCTGTTTCAACCGACATGTCGAGCAGTCGGTTGGCACTCTTGAAGCGCTCTATGTCGGAGTCCACGTTGCCGAGTTCGCTCTCGATTGCCACGAGGCGCTCGTTGATAAACTTGGCAGTGTTGTCGGTCGATTTGTTAGTGTAGCGCACCCACTCTTCGTTGTAGGCGTCGAGCAGGGTGTTGAGCACGTCCTCGGCGCGCTTGGGCGACGGGTCGGTGTAGGTGAAGTTGATCACCGTGGCGAGTTTGTCGGCAAGTTCGGCGCTGAGGCGTGTCTGAAAATTCTTCGCTGCGAGTTCAGGTGTGAGATAGGTCACCTTGACGGGCTTCTCGAAGTTCTTGCCGTATTCTTTGGTGGCTTTCACCACGATGTTGCCCACTGGGGTGCGGAACGGCTGCCCAAGTTTCACGGTTTGCGTGGTGAAGTCGGCGTCCTTGCCGTTCACCTTGAGGTCGCTCACCGATACTTTGCCTCCGCCGGCGTTTTTGGCGGTGAATGTAACTGATGCCAGTTCGTCTTCACCGATTTTTGCAGGAAGACCTTTATAGTCGACGGTGATAGGAGTCTTGTCGTACCAGTCGGTGGTGTAGCCAATCCAGTTGGTGCTTGTGTAGGTCACGTTGAGGCGTAGGCGGTTAACCACGTCTTGCATCAGCAACGGCGACTGGTAGGCCTGCAACTCGTTGTAGACGTCGATGCCTGTGCTACCGATACCGAGGTCGGCGAAGGCTGCTATTTCGCTGATTTGCGCCTTTCCCGAACTGTCGCTGCGGAGCATCACGCTCGCTGTGCGTTGGTAGATGCGCTGTGCGCGCTGCGCTATGAAGAATCCTACGGCGAGGCACACGATTAGCGACACAGCAAACATGCGTTTGTGGCACATCGCCCATCCTATGAGGTCGCTGATTTGGAAGTCACTTTTCGGCTCTTCAGCCTCGACGTTGTTTATCTTGATGTTTTCTTCCTCCATTTGTTATCGGCTTTTTGTTTTGATAGTGGTGTTTTTTGGCGTTGTTATCTGCTTGCCGACACAATGAGTGTGGCAACTGTGGTTAATAATGATGCTATGGAAATCCACATTCCTACTGATTTCATACTGTTCTCGTTGAGGTTTGACTGTCCAGCGCGCACCTTGTTTGGCTGCACGTAGACCACGTCGTTTTGCTTGAGGTAGTAGGCTGGCGAGTTGAACACTTCTGCCGACTTCAGGTCGAGGCGGTAGACGGTGCGCTCGTTGTTTTCCTCGCGAATCACGTAGACGTTGTCGCGCAGACCGTAGATGGTGAGGTCGCCCGCCATCGAGATGGCCTCGAGCACGGTAACCTTGTCGCCGTCAATCTGGTAGGAGCCAGGGGTCTTGACCTCGCCGAGCACCGAAATCTTGAAGTTGCTGAACTGCACGGTCACGACCATGTCCTTGAGCAGGTCGCGGCTCTTGAGTTCCGACTTGATTTTTTCCTGCACTTCCCATCGCGTCATGCCCGCCACCTTGATGCGTCCGAGCACAGGTAGGCAAATCTCGCCGTTCTCGTCCACGGCGTAGCCGAGCGACTGCTGAGTGCCGCCTTTCGAGACGATTTCAGAGTTTGTCTGGTACGACACAACAGGTAGGTTGAACATCGCCGCCAATTCGGGGTCTTTGCAACTCACCACTATCGACAGGATGTCCTTCGGCTGTATGGTAATGCCTTTGCTTGCTGAAATGCTTACTTCTTTGCTCAGGTCTAAATCCTGGAGATAAGCCACTTCTTTCGTTGAATTACATCCAACGAGCAACAGGCAGGAAATTATCAGTATACAAAATCTTTGCATATATTGTTTTTGCGACGCAATGCGCTGTCTTTCAGTTTGTTTGTGGGTAAAAGGAACGGGCGAAACCGTAGCCGGGTGTGTTTTCGCTTAGTCTCTCTGTCCCTTTACAATATTTCAATTTGCAAAGATAATTGATTGATTGATATTGACAAAAAATAATGTGTGTTTTTATTCTGCTGCTCACTGCCATATTGCCGCCGCCAATGCACCATTGCTGCGGTCTTGGTGCTGATGGGTTTACTTTTCAAGGCTGTTTATGTCCATCAAGAAGTCGAACAGGCCGATTGTGAGTATGCCGTTTTCATCGCGCCAAGGCTTTATGTCGTCTTTCACGATGATGATTTTCTTGAATGAATCGTTGATACGCAGCAACGACCCCGTTTCCTGCTTCCGCTTTTCCTCGTCGGGCAGAGCCAGTGCCGACTGGATGTAGTATCGCTGGTTTCCCTCGTTTACTACGAAATCCACTTCCAGTTGCTTGCGTTGCCACTTGTTGTCGCTGTCCACGAAGCGGTGCTCCACAGTGCCTACATCCACCTTGCAGCCACGGCGGCGCAATTCGTTGTATATGATGTTTTCCATGATGTGGGTCTCTTCTTGTTGCCGCAGTCCCAATATGGCATTGCGAAGCCCGAGGTCGGAGAAATAGTATTTCGCGAGGCTGCCTATGTATTTCTTCCCTTTAACGTCATATCTTTCCGACTTTTCTATCAAAAACGCGTCCTCCATAAAGTCGAGATAACGGTCGATGGTCGATGAGTTGATTGCCACTTTTTTCACACTCTTGAAAGTGTTGGACAACTTCGTTGGGTTGACGGGAGCGCCAATGCTCGATGCTACGATGCAGACAAGGTCTTTGAATTCCGACTTGTTCTTTATGTTGTGTCGGTCGAGAATGTCATTCAAGTAGACACTTTCGACGAGGTTGCTTAGGTAGTCGAACTTCTTCTTCTCGGTTTCGAGCGACAACACGTGGGGAAGTCCTCCGTAGGTGTAGTAGTCTTTCCACGCGTCTCGTGGTGACTGCCCAGTTCCTTCGCAGTACTCCGAAAGAGATAGCGAATACAACCGGATTTCGTCTCCGCGTCCGCGGAATTCGGTTATGATGTCGCTCGACAGGAACCGTGAGTTGCTTCCTGTAACATATACATCGGCGTTGTCGATGCGCAACAGGCTGTTGAGCACTTCCTCAAACCGCGGCACAAGTTGCACTTCATCCAGCAGAATGTAGTAGATGTCGTCATCGGTCATGCGCGACTTTATGTGGTGGTAGAGCGCCAGCGGTTCGCGCAATTCCCCGTTCTCGATGTCGTCAAGGGCAGCCTGGATGATGTGCTGGTCGTCGATGCCATTTTGGAGAAGATGTTGCTTGAACAACTTGAAAAGTAGGTACGACTTTCCGCATCTCCGGATGCCGGTGATGATTTTGATCAATCCGTTCTGTTTCCCATTCACAAGTTGCTGCAAATAGAAATCTCTGGTTATCTGTTTGGGCATGGTCTACGACAAATTTTTGGCAATATTGCCACTTTTATGTCGCAAAGATAGGGAATTATCCTTAAAAAGCACTTCGTTACGACAAATTTTTGGCAATATTGTCACTTTTTTGTCGTGGGGACGCAAAAAAAAGCGCGGCTGGGATGCCGCGCTTTTCTGTTGTATGGTGGGTGGTGTTAGAGCACTACCTTTGTTGCTTTGCCTTCAACAACCACTACGTAGACGCCGTGGCTGAGGCTTGCTGCTTCGTTGCCAGCATAAACCTTCTGGCCGGCAACGGTGTAGACTGCAAACTGCTTGCCGTCTGACACGCGGATTGTGCCGTTGCATGCAATCACTTTCATGCCTTCGCCTTCGATGGTCTTCACGCCCGATGTGTCGCCCTTGTCAGGTGTAAAGTACATCACCTTGAGTTCGGAGTTGCCCTTGCCGTTCTTCAGCACGAAGTTGCAGTGGAACGCCAATTGCTTGGCACGGTCGGAAATCATCGCGGTTGTGGTGGTCGTAAACACGTTGGCCACATTCTGAGCGAAAAATGGAGATTCGACGTCGTGGAGGATGAACTGCGAGTTGTCGATGAGGTCGCCGTCGCTTTCCACCGTTACGGTTGCTGAGATGGTGTTGTCGGCATTGACCGCGAGCAGAATGTTGCCGTTAGGGGCAAAGGTGTTGCTGTCGCTATGCTTTGTCCAGTCTTCCGATGTGAAATAGATGCGGGTGTAGAGCACATCGAGTTCCTTCTCCGACGCAGTGGTAAACTGGAGCGTTTTTTCTGCGCTCGTGTTGCCTGCTGCATCGTAGGCAGTGATTGAGATGTTGTAGGTTGTCGATGCCTTGAGTCCAGTCACTGTGATTGTTTGATCCTTGCCTTCGGCTGCCACTGGCGACTTAGTCCTGGTCGGGAAATCGTTGTCGCCTGTAATCTTCACAGTTACCACTGTTGAATCGTCGGTCAGGTTGACAATGATATCTGCCGAGCGGTCGGTGATGTTCTGTGCCAAAGGAACCGAGTTCCATGTTGGAGCCTCGGTGTCGTCGGTAACAGGGTCGCTCGCGCGTCCAACGTGGTATCCAGTCTCGATTAGAGTGCGCGATACTCTTTCAGAGGCATCATAGATGCGGAAGAGCAATTGACCGAATACTTGGAGATTCTTCAGCGTCTGACCATCGGAGAGCAGGTCGCTCACACGGATGGAGTACTCGTTAGTTTTTCCGGTAGCGGTCATCGGGCTATTTATGGTAACGTTAATATCCTGGATGTATGCGCCGAAGTTGAGCTTTGCACCTTCGGGCAGCGCTTCTCCCAGTGTAGCAGTGATGATAACGTCCTCATAGCCGTCGGTGGTCTCTGCCTTATAGGAGATTTTCGGCGTTATCTTGTTGCCAGAAGCGTCGGTCGCATTTGCTTCTTCATATTCCGAAGGGTAGATGATGTCGTAGAATGTAGCGATGACAG
>CAVEIP010000037.1:0-12834 GCA_963615935.1 [Ruminococcus] lactaris
AATATATACATTTGCGGAGTAGAATTAACGAGATTATGAAAATGATGATAGCAAATACATATTTTTGGTGGCGTGGCTTGCTAGTTAAGTAAGTTGGTAGGCTCGTGTGTGTTTGCAGTCAAAGTTTAGCAAACTTTTGAAGGTTGTCGGGGCTTACGGCAACCTTTGTTTTTTTAGAAATACAAGTATTAAGATGAAGACATATCAAGTTGACAAAGAAGGGTTTTACGGCACATTCGGTGGCGCCTATATCCCTGAAATACTGCACCGTTGCGTAGAGGATTTGCGCAACGCCTATCTTGAGGTGCTCGACAGTGAGGACTTCAAGCGCGAATACAACGAATTGTTGCGCGACTATGTGGGTCGCCCGTCGCCTCTCTATCTCGCCAAACGGCTGTCGGAGAAATACGGTTGCAAGATTTATCTGAAACGTGAGGACCTAAACCACACTGGCGCACACAAAATCAACAATGCGATAGGGCAGGTGCTCCTTGCCCGCCGCATGGGCAAACACCGCGTCATTGCTGAGACGGGTGCCGGGCAGCACGGCGTTGCCACTGCCACGGTGTGCGCCCTGATGGGTATGGAGTGCGTGGTGTATATGGGCAAGACCGACGTTGAGCGCCAGCATGTCAACGTTGAGCGCATGAAGATGCTCGGTGCAACTGTGCATCCCGTAACGTCGGGCAACATGACGCTCAAGGACGCAACCAATGAAGCCATCCGCGACTGGTGTTGCCATCCCGACGACACCTACTATGTGATTGGCTCTACCGTGGGTCCTCATCCTTACCCCGATATGGTGGCACGCCTTCAGTCGGTGATCAGCGAGGAAATTCGCAAGCAGTTGCTTGAGCACGAAGGCCGCGACTATCCCGACTATCTGATGGCATGCGTGGGCGGCGGAAGCAATGCCGCTGGCACAATCTATCACTATATCGACGACGAACGTGTGAAAATCGTGCTTGCAGAGGCAGGTGGCAAAGGCGTGGACAGCGGTCTTTCGGCTGCCACTATCCATCTCGGCAAACTCGGCATTATCCATGGTTCCAAGACCCTTGTGATGCAGGATGCTGACGGACAGATACTCGAGCCGTACTCGCTCTCCGCAGGCCTTGACTATCCAGGCATCGGCCCGATGCACGCCAACTTGGCGGCAGAACATCGCGCCACGGTGCTTGCCATCAACGACGACGAGGCTGTGAAGGCAGCCTACGAACTGACGCTTCTCGAGGGCATCATTCCAGCGCTCGAGTCGGCACACGCACTCGGTGCACTGTCGAAAGTGCCGTTTAAGCCAACGGATGTGGTGGTGCTCACCGTTTCTGGCCGCGGCGACAAGGATATTGAGACATATTTGAAATACAACAACATAAAATAATGAAAACAACATACCATTACCATACCTCCCACAAAGTGCTTCTCGGCGACTTGCACACCCCAGTGGCAACCTATCTGCGGGTGCGCGACCTGTTTCCGCAGAGCGCACTGATGGAGAGTTCCGACTACCACGGCGGCGAAAACAGTCGTTCGTTTATCGGCTTGAACCCAGTTGCCAGCGTGAGCGTGAACCACGGCGTTGTCACCTTCTCCTATCCCGACCAGTCGACCGACAGTCGGGAGTTGTCGGCATCGTTTACTGTAGCAGATGCACTCAACGAGTTTCTGTCGCATTTCTCGGTCGATGGCGAGTATGCCCGCTACTGCGGACTCTATGGCTATACCACCTTCAACGCTGTGCGCTATTTTGAGAATATTCCAGTGAAGGATAGCACCGAAGAGCGCAACGACGCGCCTGAGATACTCTATATCCTGTTCCGCTACATCATAGTGTTCAACGATTTCAAGAGCGAGATGGTGCTTGTTGACATGCAGGACGAGACAGGCGATGACTCTCATATTGAGGCCATCGAGAAAGCCATCAACGACCGCAACTACACCGCCTACGACTTTGCAGCCGTGGGCGAAACCGTGAGTACGCTGACCGATGAGCAGCACAAGGCGAATGTGCGCAAGGGCGTGGCACATTGCCTCCGCGGCGACGTGTTTCAGATTGTGTTGTCGCGACGGTTCAAGCAACGTTTCCGCGGCGATGACTTTAAACTCTACCGCGCTTTGCGCAGCATCAATCCGTCGCCATATCTGTTTTATTTCGACTTCGGCGGATTCCGCATCTTCGGCTCGTCGCCTGAAACCCACTGCAAGATTGAAGGCCGCACAGCCACCATCGACCCGATTGCCGGGACAACCCGCCGCAGCGGCGACCCCGCAACCGACGAGGCTCTGACAGCCAAACTGCTTGCCGACCCCAAGGAAAATGCCGAGCACGTGATGCTCGTTGACCTTGCCCGCAACGACCTGAGCCGCAACTGTCACGACACCCATGTGGAGTTCTACAAAGAGCCGCAGTACTATAGCCACGTGATTCACCTCGTGAGCCGTGTGCAAGGCACACTCGACGACAACGCCAACCCGATACGCGCGTTTATCGATACATTCCCTGCCGGCACCTTGAGTGGCGCTCCAAAGGTGCGCGCCATGCAACTGATCAGCGAGATTGAGCCGCATAGCCGCGGTGCCTACGGCGGTTGTGTGGGATTTATCGGGCTCGACGGCTCTCTCAACCAGGCCATCACAATCCGCACCTTCGTGAGCCGCAACAACGAGTTGTGGTTTCAGGCTGGCGGCGGCATAACAGCCTTGAGCAACGAGGAGGGCGAGTTGCAGGAAGTGAACAACAAACTTGGGGCATTGAAGAAAGCCATCGTCTTGGCTGAAAAACTCTAAAAAAGGATAGCATGATGAAAAAAATAGTGATAATAGACAATTACGACTCGTTTACCTATAACCTCAGTCACTTGCTCAAGGCACTTGGCGCCGATGTGACTGTGGTGCGCAACGACCAGTTTGCTCTCGGCGACCTTGAGGCATACGACAAAATCGTACTGTCGCCAGGCCCGGGCATCCCATCGGAGGCAGGACTACTCCTCGATGTTATCCGCGAGTATGCAGCGAAGAAACCTATCCTCGGCGTGTGCCTCGGCGAGCAAGCCATCGGCGAATTTTTCGGTGGGAAGTTGACCAACCTATCAACCGTTTATCATGGCATCCAAAGCGATGTCGACATCGTTGCCGATGACTATATCTTCAACGGGCTGTCGAAGCAGATACCCGTGGGTCGCTACCATTCGTGGGTGGTCGACCGCGACGGCTTCCCCGAGTCGCTCGAAATCACCGCAGTAAGCAAAGAGGGCTACATCATGGCATTGCGCCACAGGGAATACGATGTGCGGGGCATTCAGTTCCATCCCGAGTCGGTGCTTACTCCCGACGGTAAACAAATGATTCAAAACTGGTTGAACCACTAAAACGATTACGACTATGAAAGAGATACTTACGCGCCTGTTTGCCCATGAGGCTTTGGCGCAGGACGAAGCCCGTGCGCTGATGGTGGGCGTGACGCAGGGAAAGTATAACGACGCGCAGATTGCATCGCTGCTCACAGTGTTCCAGATGCGCGGCATCAAGGTTGAGGAACTCATCGGTTTTCGCGAGGCATTGCTTGATGCTCGCGTGCCAGTCGATTTGTCGGATTATCAGCCAATCGACATTGTTGGCACTGGCGGCGACGGCAAGAACACATTCAACATCTCCACTTGCTCTTGCTTCGTTGTGGCAGGTGCTGGCGGCCATGTGGCAAAACACGGCAATTTCGGCGCTACCTCGGTGAGTGGTGCAAGTAATGTGATTGAGGCCCACGGAGTGAAATTTACCAACGACGAGGCAAAGTTGCGCAAGTCGATTGAAGAGAGCGGTGTGGCTTATCTCCATGCGCCGCTGTTCAGCCCGGCGATGAAAGGCGTTGCTCCAGTGCGTAAAGCGCTGAAGGTGCGCACGGTGTTCAACCTGCTTGGACCGCTCATCAATCCCTGCAAGCCAGCCTACCAACTGCTTGGCGTTGCCGACCTTGCGCAGATGCGACTCTACACCAATACACTCCAGAAACTCGGCATCGGATTTGTTATCGTCAACAGTCTTGACGGTTATGACGAGATTTCGCTCACAGACAAGTTCAAGATTGTGACCAACGACTACGAGACAATTTGCCATCCGACAGACCTCGGCTTTGAAACGGCTCCGCAATCGGCTCTCTTCGGCGGCAAGACAGTTGAGGAGGCAGCGCGCATCTTCGATAATGTGCTCAACAATGAGGCAGAGCCCTACCAAACCAACTGTGTGACAGCCAACGCGGCATACGCCATCCAGGCTTACAGCCGCAAACCAATCGAAGAGTGCCTGGCAATGGCTCGCGAGTCGCTGGCAAGTGGCAAAGCCCTTGCTGCATTCAAGAAATTTGTGGAAATCAATTCGTAGCGGCTATGGCAGAGGACATTCTACAGACCATCGTGGCGCAGAAACGCATTGAGGTGGCTCGGCAGATGGAAGCGCTTCCCGAAAGCGTTCTCGAGAAGCGGGTGCTGGCGCTCGGCACAGAGAAGCGCCGCAGCATGAAAGCATTGCTTGCTGCCTCCTCGACGGGGATAATCTCGGAATTCAAGCGGCGGTCGCCATCGAAGGGGTGGATAAAACGTGATGCCAATGTTGCCGATGTGGTGCCTGGCTATCAGGCGGCAGGCGCTTCGGCGTTGTCGATACTCACGGACGTTGATTTCTTCGGTGGCACGCTTGCCGATGTGGAAGAGGCGCGTCCGCTTGTCGACATCCCCATCCTGCGCAAGGATTTTGTGGTGAGTCGCTACCAACTGCTTCAGGCGAAGGCGGTAGGTGCCGACACAGTGTTGCTCATCGCTTCTGTGTTGTCGCGCAAAGAGTGCCGCGAGTTTGCCGCCGAGGCGCATGCGCTCGGGCTGGAAGTGCTGCTCGAGATGCATAGCGACGACGAACTCGACTATGTTGACGAATACACCGATATGGCGGGCATCAACAACCGCAATCTCGGCACGTTTCACACCGATGTGGCAAACTCTTTCCGCTTTGCCGACAAATTGCCGAGGGATGTGGTTAGAGTGTCGGAAAGCGGCATTACTAACGCAGAAACTATCAAGCAACTGCGCGCGGCAGGATTTCAGGGATTCCTTATCGGCGAAGCGTTTATGCGCCAGAACGCTCCAGCAGAAGCATTGGCGGAATTCATAAAAGGGTTGAGGTCATGATAGTGAAGGTGTGCGGAATGCGGGATGCCGACAACATCCGTCAGGTTGAGGAATGTGGCGCGGATTGGATGGGATTCATCTTCTTCAGCCGTTCGCCCCGCTTCGTTGCTGAACGGCCGCACTATCTGCCATCGAAGCAGAAACATGTGGGGGTGTTTGTCAACGCCTCATACGACGAAATAAAGGCGCATGTTGATGCGTTTGGTCTTAATGCTGTGCAACTGCATGGCGCGGAAAAGGCAGACCTCTGCATGAGGCTTCGCAACGATGGAATGACGGTGGTAAAAGCATTCTCGCTGCGCAGCGCTACCGACGTGCAGCAGACCGACGGCTATGCTGGCGCCTGCGACTATTTTCTTTTCGACACACCCACGGCAGCCTATGGCGGTAGCGGACGGATGTTTGACTGGTCGCTGCTGACGGCTTACAAAGGCACAACGCCGTTTCTGCTCAGCGGTGGACTTGCGCCCGACTCGCTTGATGCGCTGGCGGCATTCAGCCATCCGCAGTGGGCAGGCATCGACTTGAACAGCGGCTTTGAGACCCAACCGGCTCTAAAAAATCCGCAAGCATTGAAATTATTCATCAGTAAATTCAGAAAAACGATATGAACAGAATAAATAAACTTTTCAGCGAAAAACGACAGGACATTCTGTCTCTCTATTTTTGTGCCGGCACGCCGAATCCCGATGCTACCCACGAGGTGGTGCGCACTCTCGAGGAGAAAGGTGTGGACATGATTGAAATCGGCGTGCCGTTTAGCGACCCTATGGCCGACGGTCCAGTTATTCAAGATGCGGCAACCGACGCTCTCCGTAAAGGCATGACCCTGCGTAAACTCTTCAGCCAACTGAAGGATGTGCGCCGCGACACCACAATTCCGCTCATCCTCATGGGCTATCTCAACCCTATTATGCAGTACGGGTTTGAGGCATTCTGCAAAAGTTGTCAGGAGTGTGGCATCGACGGAATGATTATCCCCGACCTGCCGTTTAAGGACTACATGCAGGAATACAAGCCAGTGGCGGACAAATACGATGTGCGCATAATCATGCTCATCACCCCCGAAACCAGCGAGGAACGCATCCGCGAGATTGATGCCCACACGGAGGGCTTTATATATATGGTGTCGAGTGCGGCGATAACTGGCGCGCAGGCCGACTTCAACGAGCGCAAGCAGGAGTATTTCCGACGCATCGAGGCAATGAATCTCCGGAATCCGCGCATGATTGGTTTCGGCATTTCCAACCGCCAAACCTATCAGGCAGCGGCAAGCCATGCCGCCGGATGCATCATCGGAAGTAAGTTTGTTACCTTCCTAAAAGAGGAGAACGGCGATGCAGCAACGGCATTCGACCGCCTTAAGGACGCACTTTCACGGTAATTTTGGTAATAAATGTGCGAGTAAGTGCTAATATTCGTAAAACAAAACCAAATAAGCACAATTGCCACGACTATTATTTGCAACATTGAAGTTTGGAAGATAAATTTGCATCATAAAGGCGTAAAAAGCGCCGAGTGAGTATTAACAATGAAAATTCTAAGTATTTCAATATTTGCCATGCTTGCCTTTGCGGCAGCGCCTTACGCTTCGGCGCAAGTGTCGAGGATTGCTTTGGAAACGAAGCATTGCCAGCATGAAAATTATGTGAATGTCTATGAATACGACTTCGTCGACGTGCAACCACAGTTTCCTGGCGACGACCGCGGGTTGATGAACTACATCAACCATGCGCGCAAGTATCCCTACGATGCTTACCGCAACCACATCCAGGGCCGCGTGGTGTGCAGTTTCATTGTCAATACCGACGGTTCCATTTGCAATGTGTCGGTGATTAAGGGCATCCACCCGTCGCTCGACCGCGAAGCAATGCGAATCGTCAAGGAAATGCCGGCATGGAAGCCGGGTAAATTGGGAGGCGAGGAAGTGCCAGTGCACTGCATCATCCCGATTGCTTTCCGACTGTAACAAAGACCACAAATCTTTTTCATAATCTTATATTTTACCTCCTAACCTGTTGATAGGCCCTGGAGGTTTTTTTGTTTTTCCCTCGGCTTGCACTAACTTTGGATAAGATAGGCTGCGCCTCGGTAAAGAAAATTGAGCAAGCTCTTTTCTTTACTCTCGGCTTGCACTATCTTTGCAGTGTGAAAAAAGCAGAGAAGTTTAGTTGGCGCAAGAGGGCGAAGAGTTTTGTATATGCTTTTCGCGGCATTGTATTGCTCGTTGGCGGGGAACATAATGCGTGGATTCATTGCGCGGCTACGGTGGTGGCTGTGACTTTGGGTTTGCTGCTCGGATTGTCGGCTGGCGAATGGATGGCGGTGGTGATTTGCATCGGTGCCGTACTTTCTGCTGAGGCTTTCAACTCTGCCATTGAGGCTCTTGCCGACAGGGTGTCGCCGGGCTACGATGAGGCGGTGAAGCGCACCAAGGATTTGGCTGCGGGCGGCGTCTTGCTGGTTGCTGTGGCTGCCGTGGTGGTGGGGGCTATTGTGTTTTTACCAAAACTTATTGATTTGCTATGAAGAAAATCATTGCAATTGTTGTGGCATTGGTGGCTGTGTTTGGCTGCCATGCACAGGATGTTGTTGAAATCAACAGTACTCGAAAGGCTGTAAAAAATACTGGCGACGCATTGCTCATTGCCATGCCTCTTGCCACTCTCACGGCTGTGATTGTGGAGCGTGACTGGCAGGGCTTGAAGCAGGCGGCTTTCTCTACGGCAACGACTTTGGGAGCGTCGTATCTGCTTAAATACACTGTGCACAAGATGCGTCCCGACCGTAGCGACAACCACTCTTTTCCGTCGGCCCACACGTCGATAATGTTTGCCAACGCTGCGTTTGTGCAACGCCGCTATGGCTGGAAGTTTGGCGCGCCTGCCTATGTGCTTGCCACCTATGTGGGCTGGAGCCGCACCTACGCCAAGAAGCACGACTGGTGGGATGTGGTCACGGGAGCCGCTATCGGTGCTGGCAGCAGTTACATCTTTACGCGCCCGTTTGCGAAGGAGCACAACCTGTCTATTGTCCCAGTGAGCGACGGCGAGCATTTCGGGCTTACCGCTTCATTTGAATTTTAAGAATATGATTGTCTACAATACAACTTTCCATGCCCACAACGATGCCGTGGAGCAGTTTCTGCAATGGCTTCGCAGTGAATATATTCCCAAAGCCATTGGTGACGGTCGGTTGACTGAGCCGCGACTCACGTTGGTGCTTAATGCCGAAGATAGCGACGGCAAGAACTATTCGTTGCAGTTTCGCGCTACCGACGTTGATACCCTGCGCGATTGGTATGAGGCGGTGGGCGACGACTTGGTTGAGGCTATGGCTTTGAAGTTCGGCCAAAAAGTTGCTGGATTCAGCACTCTGCTCGAGGAGGTGGAACTGTGATGGAACAGGCCGACTGGGACAAAATAATCATTGGCATTGACCCTGGCACAAACGTGATGGGCTACGGCATCCTTGGCGTGAAGCAGCGCAAGCCGGCGCTGATTGCTATGGGTGTGATAATGCTCAGCAAGTTTGACGACCGCTATATGCGGTTGCGCCGCATTGCCGAGCGTGTCACCGACCTGATCAACCAATATTTGCCCGACGAGATGGCTCTTGAGGCGCCGTTCTATGGCAAGAACGTGCAGTCGATGCTAAAACTTGGACGCGCGCAGGGTGTGGCAATGGCTGCTGCCCTGGTGAAAGATATTCCTATTGCCGAATATGCGCCGTTGAAGGTGAAACAGGCAATCACGGGTAATGGCGCTGCGTCGAAGGAGCAGGTGGCAGAAATGCTTCGCCGCATCCTTAACATTCCGCGCGAAGCCATCGACCCGCATCTCGATGCCACCGACGCTCTCGGTGTGGCGCTATGCCATTTCTACGAGTCGCAACGGCCAGCCACGCAAAAGACCTATTCGTCGTGGAAGGATTTTGTGGCGCGCAATGCCGACAAGGTAACCAAACGATAAAACGCATTCTTTGGGGGAAAAGAAAAAGGGACTCCACCACGGAGGCCCTATTCGGTAATAATCATCGTGCTATTAACAAACCATTGTAATTCTGAAAAACAATCTGTTACAAAATCGATGTAATTTTTTGTCTAAAATAACTGCATAAATCAATTTGCAAGATTGATGCCAAATGGGGTGATTGGATATCAATATGCTGATATTCAAAGAGAAAACTAAGGGAAGAGAAGTTGAGGTGCGGAAAAATTCCACACTTTGTGGCATTATTAGTGTTGAAAAAGTCAACGGAAAAGAGACTCGGCGCCGAATTTAGAGCCCGAGTTGCTTGATTTTGTTGTAGAGAGTTTTGCGGTCAACGCCGAGTAGTTGGGCAGCCTTGCTTTTGTTGTACTTGGCTTGTTGCAGGGCTTCAAGGATGCGCTGGCGCTCTTCATCGCTGTTGCGGAGTTGGAGCGACGGTGTAGCCGTTGGCTCGCTCGTCGGTGTGGCGGAGGCTGTCAGTTCTTCCGACAGATTGTCGGGATGGATGAGTTCATCTTGCGCAAGGAGGGTGGCACGCTTCACGATGTTCTTCAACTGGCGGAGGTTGCCTGGCCACGAGTAATTCTCGAAGATGCGGCAAGTGTCGCTATCAAATCCTTGAATGTTGCGTCCCAATTCCTTGTTGGCTTGGGTGAGGAAGAAATTGGCAAACAGCATAATGTCGCCGGTGCGCTCGGCAAGCGATGGCATTTGCAGCGTGAATTCGTTAAGGCGGTGATAGAGGTCCTCGCGGAACGAGCCGCGCTCGATGGCTGCCTGCAGATTCTCGTTGGTGGCAGTGACAAGACGCACATCCACATCAATCTCCTTTGTTGAACCCACTGGACGCACTTTCCGCTCCTGCAATGCACGGAGCAGTTGCACCTGCACTTCATAACTGAGATTGCCCACCTCGTCAAGAAATAGGGTGCCACCGTTGGCCTCCTCAAATGCGCCTGTTTTGTCGGCCAAGGCGCCGGTGAAAGAGCCCTTCACATGACCGAAAAATTCCGATGCTGCGAGTTCTTTAGGGATGGAGCCACAGTCGATAGCCACGAAAGGCTTGTCGGCACGGCGGCTCTGTCGGTGGATGCGGTGAGCCACATACTCCTTGCCCGTGCCGCTTGCACCGTTGATGAGCACCGACATCTGGGTTGGCGCCACGAGAGCCACATAACTGTAGAGTTTGCGAGCGGCGTCGCTGTTGCCTTCAAGAAAATCGGAGTCAGTTTGCGGTTGCTCGGACTGAACGTCGACTTCCTCTTTAGCCGTAGCGCTGCGGAGGGCTTCCTCGATTTTGGTAAGGAGCAATTCAGGCTTTATCGGTTTCGACACATAGTCGCTTGCGCCCTCTTTCATTGCGAGCACAGCGTTTTGGATGTCGGCATAACTTGTCATAATGATGATAGGCGCACTGATGCCCTTTTCCTTCTTCCATGGCAACAGGCAAGTGCCGTCGTCGTCGGGCAGTCGCAAGTCGGAAAGGATAAGGTCAAACGACTCATCTTCAAGCAACCTCTTTGCAGCAACGACGCTGCCAGTGGCGGTTACCCGAAATCCTTTCTTTTCAAGCCAGGTGCGAAGCATGGTGGAAAAGGTCAAATCGTCCTCGACGATTAGTATTGTTTGCCTCGTCATTATCTGTGATGATGTTTCTGGCGATAAAGATAGTGCAAATCGAGAGAAGAAAAAAGGAACTTGTTCATTTTTTTCTTCCGAGATGCAGCCTGCCTTTCTGTTTCTGCAGAAAATGCTAACTTTGTGGTGAGCAATGATGCGGCTCTCGATGACAGTCGAGGTGCTAAAAGAATATTGATTTACAATAATATTATTGAGATATGAGAAATATGTTGATTTTGTCGCTGGTATTGGCATTGTTTGGATGCAGCCATACGAGCAACAATAGCGGCCAGCAGTCGACGGCTGCCGACACAACGGCTATTGCCGACAGTCAGGAGCAGAACGCTGAGGCGCGGTTGCAGGTAATCTATGCCGACGTGTTCGGCTGGTATGCAAAGGCGGAGAAAGACCCGTCGGTGCTGCAGAAGATGCCTGATTTTGACAGTCGGTATATGTCGGTTGGCTACAAAGAAGCGTTACACAAGGTGAAAGCCGTCGACAAGGAGGCGGAAGCCAATGGCGAAATAGGATTCTTCGATGCCGACCACTGGATTCAGGGACAGGATTTTCAGGATTTGAAGATGACTGTCGCTGGTATTGTGACTGACGGCAATGATAGGTGCAAAGCCGATGTAGATATCACCAACTGTGGTACAACGAAGCGCATTACCGTAGTGCTCGTCAAGGAGCAAGGGCAATGGATGATTGACGACTTCGTGGCCGATGGACAGTCGGAGAAGGCGCAAATGCTTGACTATGTGAAAAAGTAGGACAGAGCGCCTAAAGCACCTCGTTGAGGTCGGCAATGAGGCGGTCCACGTTTTCGGGTAGAGTTGCCCAACTGGTGCAGATGCGCACTTCGGTCATCCCCGGATTCACATGCTCCGTAGTGGAGAAGATGTAGCGGTCGGCGAGTTTGCTAATCACGCTGTCGGGAAGAATCGGGAATTGCTGGTTGGTGGTTGATGCAAATGCCAGTTCTACACCTTTGGCCTCGAGGGCGCGGCGTATGCGCATGGCTTGCACTACGGCGTTGCGCGACAGTTTTAGATAGAGATTGTTCTCTAACAGCGCCTCAAACTGGATGCCGAGCAGGCGTCCCTTGGCAAGCAGACCACCGTTTTGCTTGATGATGTAGCGGAAGCCCGGTGCTATCGAAGGGTTGGTGAAGATTACCGCCTCGCCGAAGAGTGCACCGATTTTGGTGCCGCCAAAGTAGAACACGTCGCAGAGGCGTGCGATGTCGGCAAGCGAAGTGTCGTTGTCGTCGGCTGCAAGTCCGTAGCCGAGGCGAGCACCGTCGAGAAACAGTGGCAGCCCGAGCCTATGGCATGTGGCGCTGATGGCTTCAAGTTCGCGCTTGTAGTAGACTGTTCCCACTTCGGTGGATTGCGACAGATAGACCATTCCCGGCTGGACGCAGTGCTCTCGTCCGTTGTCGTCGAAGTGAAGGCGATACACACGCTCGATTGCTTCGGGCGTGATTTTGCCGTCTTTGCCAGGAACGGTAATCACTTTGTGGCCTGTTGACTCGATGGCGCCAGTTTCGTGGACAGCTACGTGGCCAGACTCGACGCAGACCACGCCTTGATGCGGTCGGAGGATTGATGCGATTACGGTCTTGTTGGTTTGAGTGCCGCCAACGAGGAAATGCACTTCGGCATCGGGAGCGCCACAAGCCTCGCGGATGAGGCGGCGGGCATTTTCGCAATGCTGGTCCTTTCCATAACCTGGATTCTGCTCCATATTGGTTTCAACAAGACGTTGAAGGATGCTTGGGTGCGCCCCTTCGGTGTAGTCGCATTCAAAGTTGATCATATCAGTCGTTTTTATGTTGGTGCAAAATTAGTCAGAATTTCACTATTAAAACGTATCTTTGTGTAAAAATTAGTCCACTGTTGTTATACTTTTTGCATAAAATGCTGCATTTTTATAAAAAATCGCTCAAAAATATGCATTTTTGCAACAATGTGGCAGTTGAAAGAAATTTAATATGGGAAAAATTGTTTTGATTACAGGTGCCACGAGCGGCGTAGGCGAGGCATGCG
>CAVEIP010000037.1:12844-19504 GCA_963615935.1 [Ruminococcus] lactaris
ATTTTGCCGAGAGTGGCTACGATTTGGTGCTTACTGGCAGAAATGCTGATAAACTCGAGGCCGTCAAGGCGAAATTGACTGGCGTGGAGGTGAAGACTCTTGTGTTCGACGTGCGCGACCGCGAAGCGGCGAAGGCTGCCGTGGAAAGTCTTGAAGGGCGTTGGCGCGACATCGACGTACTTGTCAACAACGCAGGACTTGCCATCGGCTTGGACAAAGAATATGAAGGCAACCTTGACGAATGGGCGACCGTGATTGACACCAATATCAAGGGACTTCTCACCATGACGCGCCTTGTGGTGCCCCGCATGGTGGAGCGCAACCGCGGACATGTGATCAATATTGGAAGCGTGGCTGGCGACCAGGCTTACGCTGGTGGCAACGTGTACTGCGCCACCAAGGCGGCGGTGAAGGCTCTTTCCGATGGTCTTCGCATCGACCTTATGGACACCTGTGTGAGGGTTACCAACGTGAAGCCTGGACTGGTGGAGACAAATTTCAGCGTTACGCGTTTTCGTGGCGACAAGAGTAGGGCTGACAGCGTTTATGCAGGCATCCATCCGCTCAATGGCGACGACATTGCAGACGTGGTGGTCTATGCCGCCAATGCACCAGAACATGTGCAGATTGCCGAAGTGCTAGTGCTTGCCACTCATCAGGCCAACGGCTCGCTCATTAGCCGCGATCCGTCGCGCATTGAGCATCTGTCGTAAAGAAAGGTTTATACAATAAAATAAAACAAAGGCTGCGCCGAGGGGTGCAGCCTTTGTTTGTTGGTGGGATTGCGAAGAAATTGTTATTTCTTCTTTTTCGTTTCTTTCTTGATTCCGTCGCGGATGAGGAGCGCGTCGATTGTCGGCTCTTGGCCACGGAAACGCTTGTAGAGCACCATTGGCGCTTCTGTGCCGCCACGGCTAAGCACGTTGTCTTTCCACGATTTGGCAACCTCTTGGTTGAAGATGCCGTTGTCCTTGAAGTGTTGGAACGCATCGGCTTCGATTACCTCAGCCCATTTGTAACTGTAGTAGCCAGCAGCGTAACCTCCTGAGAAGATGTGGTTGAACTGCGGACACATGCTGCAGCCTTCAACAACTGGGAACAGTTGCACTTGCTTTGTTGCTTCCTGCTCAAATTTCACTGGGTCCGACACTTCGGCAGTTGCTGTGTGGAATGCCATGTCGAGGTAGCCAAATCCGAGCTGGCGAAGGCAAGCATAGGCAGCACCATACTGCGATGCCTTGATAACCTTGTCGACCAATTCCTGTGGGATTGCCTCGCCAGTCTGGTAGTGGCGAGCGAAACTGTCGAGGAATTCTTTCTGAGTGAGGAAGTTCTCGTTGAACTGCGATGGCACTTCCACGAAGTCACGGTAAACGTTGGTGCCCGAAAGCGACTGATACTGTGCCTGAGTGAGGAGGCTGTGCAAGCCGTGACCGAACTCGTGGATGAAAGTCTCAACCTCGTAGAAGGTGAGCAGTGAAGGCTTTGTCTCGGTCGGCTTGGTGAAGTTCATTGTGAGAGTTACGTGCGGACGCTCGCTCACTCCGTCGACGATGCGCTCAGCGCGGAATTCTGTCATCCATGCGCCGCTGCGTTTGGTGTCGCGCGGGAAAAAGTCGGTGTAGAGTACGCCAACGAAATTGCCGTCATTGTCGGTCACGTCGAACGACATTACCTCAGGATGGTAGACCGAATAGTTCTGGTTTTCGGTGAAGTGTAGTCCGTAGAGACGAGTTGCGAGTCCGAACACGCCCTTGATTACGTTGTTGAGTTCGAAGTACGGACGGAGTTCTTCCTCGTTGTAGGAATATTTCTCGTTTTTGAGTTTGTTGGCATAGTAAGAGTAGTCCCACGCCTGGAGCGAGATTTTCTTGCCCTCGAGTTTGTTGGCATAGTCGGTGAGTTCCTTCAACTCCTTCTTCCATGCTGGCTTGTAGGCATCGCGCAACTGGCCGAGCAGTTTGTAGACGTTTTCCGGAGTCTGCGCCATTGTGTCCTCAAGGCTGTAGGCAGCAAAACTGTCGTAGCCGAGGAGTTTGGCTATCTGGCGGCGTACTTCAGCGATGCGGACAAGAATCTTCGTGTTGTCAAACTCGCCGCCTACGCATTGCGTGTTGTAGGCGCGGTAGAGTTTTTCGCGGAGGTCGCGGCGCGATGAATATTTCATAAACGCCATGTAGGTTGGCTGTTGCAGAGTGATAAGGTACTGGCCGTCCTTGCCTTTTTCTTTGGCAGCGAGGGCTGCGGCATCAACGGCGCTCTCAGGCAAGCCAGCGAGGTCGTCCTTTGTGAGCCACATCTCGTAGGCTGCGGTGCATTTCACTGTGTTCTGCTCGAATTTGAGTGTCAGTTCCGACAGCTCGGCAGTGAGTTTGCGGTAAGTGTCGCGGTCGGCGCCTTCGAGGTTTGCGCCCGAGCGGGCAAACGAGTCGTAGGTGCGCTGCAAGAGCATCTTCTGCTCGGTGGTGAGGTCGAGTTTGTCGCGATAGTCGTAGACAGTCTTGATGCGTTTCCAGAGAGCCTCGTTGAGCGAAACGTTGGCGCTATGCTCCGACAGTTTCGGCGCGATGCGCAGGGAAATTTCGTTCATCTCCTCGTCGCCATCGGCAGAGAGGATAGGGTAGAACGTCATCAGTGTGCGGTTGAGCATCTCGCCAGAGTTCTCGAGCGCCTCGATGGTGTTTTCAAACGTGGGGCGCGAGCGTTGGTTCACGATAGCCTCAATCTCTTGGTCGGCTTGCTTGATAGCCGAGTCTACGGCCTGCTCATAGAAACTTTTTTCGATTCTGTCGAAAGGCACAACGTGGTGCGTAGTCTTGAATTCCTCAAAAAAGATATTTTCAGCGTTGCTCATTATAGGTGCTGTAAATAATAATGGAATGATTAATTTTTTTAGATTCATATCTCGTAAATGACTTGTTTTCTAATTGACAAAGGTACATAAAAAAACGGTTAGACACCGCTATCGTATCTGATTTTGTCCAGAATCAGCGCCACTGTAGTGCTGTCGATGCTTGCCTCGGTGAGGTAGTGGCTGTCGGCAGTGATGGTGTCGATTACGCTTTGCGGGGTCGACAGTGTGAGTGCCTTGGCGTAGTTGGTGTTGGCACCTTTGATGTCGCCGCTACAGAGCAGAGCGTGCCCGCGGTTGATGTAGTCATTGGCGTCGGGGTGGAGCGCTATGATGCGAGTGTAGTAGTCGATGCTCTGGGTGTAGTTGCCCGTGAGGAATGAGCACCAGGCAATCGGCCGCAGTGTGCGTTCGCCCTTCGGCGCAAGATAGTCCACCTTGAAGAAACATTTCAGCGCCTCTTCTATATGATTTGCCTCAAGCAGGCAGTTGGCAAGAGTGTTTGCCACCGCCACATCGTCGGGCTGGAGCGCCGCAATGCGCTGGTAGTAAGCAACCGCCTCCTCTGTCTTTTCGCTCGACCGCAGGCAGATGGCAATGTGCTTCAGTGTCCATAGGTCGTCGGGCTTCATGAGGTCTACCTTCTCGTAGAGGTCCACCGCCTCTGCGAAATGCTTGAGTTGCTCGTGGCAGAATCCCGTCTTCTGATAATCGGACGCCGATGGCTGTTCCATCTGCGCCAACTTTGAGAACGTAGTCAGTGCGTCCTGGTAGCATTGCTGGCGGAAATAGAACTCCGCGATGATGCGCAGATTCTCAGTGTCGGAAATAGCCTCGTTGACAAACGGCACATCGATGAGGTTCACTGGGCGCAGGAACGGGTTGAAGAAACTTGCCTTCTTGCGGTAGAGGTTGTGGAAACGGTAGAGATTCTGCACATACTTGTTGGCAATGTTTTCGCGCTGCTTCTCAGGGTCGGGCAGATTGCTGCTGATTTCGTTGAGAATCTGTGTCTGCTGCCCGTCGAACTGGCTCATTATCATCGAGCGCTGGCTTTCGGGCATGGTAGCCACGGTAAGTGCAAATGAATATTTGTCGCTGTCGCAGAATGCTCCTGAAGCGTTGACCATGGTGAGAAGTACGTCGCTGCCGCTGCCAGCAAACACATGGCATATGCTCGAGTGGCGAGATGTGAACGGCTCAAACCAGTTGGCTATTTCGTTGAAGAACGGATAATTCTTCAGTCGCGCAAACGAACTGAGGAACACGTCGTTGCCCTCGGCTTGCAGTTTGTTGAGTTCCTGCATCTTTTCCGTGAGGCCAGAGTCGTTGAGCATCTCCTCCCACTCGGGATTTTTTGCCAACTCCTCGGGGTCGCTCGGCATGCCGTCGCGCATCTTGCGGCGCATCTCCGGGCTCAACTTCATCAGTTTAGGCACCAACTCGTCCTTCACCTTGCGGCTGATGCGCTCGGTGGCTTGGCTGCGTATGAACTGAAGAAACACGGTCATGATGTCGCGCCGTCCGCGCTCACTGTCGGCTATGTTGGCGATGCGCAGCCCAATCTCGCGGGCGTTGCCTATGGTGTCTTTGTGTCGGTGCATCGCCAGCATGGCACAGCACAGGGCCTTGATAGCGGTTGGGATGTCGGTTAGCGCCGCCTGTGCATAGGTGTCGAGTAGCAGTTGCAGCGCTGGCTCGTTGTAATGCTCATAGAGCGACAATAGCAGTCCGGCAAGGAGGAGGTCTTTGATTTCTGCCGTCGATGCAGTATCGGCAAGAATTTCGCGAATAGTATTGGCATCGCCGTTGTTTAGGGGGTAGGTGACCCATACATATTGAAATATGTCGGCGGCAGCCTGCTCCTTTTCGATGAGCAGCGACTGCTCGGCGTCGGCTGGGCGCTGGCTGGAGTCCATGTCGTAGTACACCTGCGTCTTGTCGACGCACTGACGATAGCGGTCGGTGAGTTTGCCGAAGTCGGCGCCGCGCATGCGCACCGCCCGCAGTGTGGAGTAGTAGAGGCTTGGCGAGTCCTTGATGAGCGACTCGATTTCAGCCGTCTCGGCAAGTCTTGTCAGCGAATCCGTTATGCTGGCATGGATTTCATCTCGCTTAGGGTCGCTCGAACCTTCGGCTTCGTAGCGTATCATGAAGCGGTACGACTCTTCGAGCGCGTCAAGGCGGCTTGCAATCTGCCAGTTCTGTGTGCGCTGCGCAACCTCGCGCAGCACCTTGAAAGCCTCGGCAAGCCGTTTCTGCCGCAGTAACTCATTGACTGTATTCTTTATGCTGTTGATCATAATCAGCGGATTTGTTGTATTCTCTTGTAATTAAGTGCGAAATTACATAAAAGACTGCAAAAATCTTGCCATTCGGGCCGATGAAAAAGCGGGGGAGTGTTGGCAGATATGTCGGGAAGTCGTAAATTTGCAGAAAAAAGAATATGGTTTTACAACGTTGGCAGAGTGTTTATCTGCTTATTTCAGTGATAGCAATGGCGTTGGTGGCGGCTTTCCCTGCCGTTGAGCCAGCGAAGGTGGTGGCGCCGGTCACCGACCTCGGAGGCGCTGTTCTCGTGTCGCGGATACTTGCCGCTGTGGTGGCGGTGTTCTTGTTTGTTACAATCTTCAAGTTTAAGCAACTCAAACTGCAGCAAACTCTTTGTCTCATCGGCGCTGTAATGTGCGATGTGGACTTTATTGTAATCTTGATTGCTAAATGGACTGCTGTGGTCGACGCAAATATCAATGTGCTCTCGTTCTTGCCAATCTTGGGCTCGATTTGCGCGGAGATGGCTCGCACACGCATCCGTAAGGACTACAAACTGATTCACGACTGCGACCGTTTGCGTTAATGCAAAGCGCTGAATAAAAGACGGGTAGAAAAATTTCTTTGAAATATTTTTGCCGTTTGCTTTGTTTTTATGAAATTAATGGTTACTTTTGCAGTCCGAAAAACTGAATAATAACGAAATAATATACAAGAAATGAAAAGAACATTCCAACCTTCGAACAGAAAGAGAGTGAACAAACACGGTTTCCGTTTAAGAATGTCGACTGCAGACGGACGCAAGGTGCTTGCTCGTCGTCGTGCTAAAGGTCGTGCACGCCTGTCGGTTTCTCACTCTATCAATAAGTAATACTTGCTGTAGTTAAGTAGAACGAATATTTCCGTCATTGCTTACGTGGTGACGGTTATTTTTGTGTCTATGGGGCAGTGAAAAGTGTTAACAAATTTAATGTGAGCCGAAAAACGGGAAATTTATAGAGCGATAATTAAGATTTGTAGATTATTGTTTGCAAATAAATTATGATTTTATAAATTTGTAGTCGAAAAAGTTTGAGGTTATGAAGAAAAAAGCGTTTTTAGCATCAATTCTGCTGCTCGGAGCCATGGCGGCTGCGAAGGCAGATAGTGCTATGACTCTAAGTCTTTATGACGGCAACGCTGCTACATGGGCTGTGCCAGCCGTGCGGACGCTTACGTTTGGCTCTGGCCAGATGACGATAAACTTGGCCGACGGCACGCAGCAGAACGTCAACGTGGCATCGGTGAGGAAGATTACCTTCAATACTGGTGGCGATGATGCCGTAACTAAAATTGTTGCGGACAAGTCCGTGACGGTTTATCCTAATCCGACTACCGACTATCTCCACGTTGCCAATGCCGACACCTCTGCAAAGGTGACGGTCATAGGTCTTGACGGACGCGTGTGGCTCACTGGCGCTGCAAGTGAATCTTTGTTTGTCGGCGATTTGCCTGCGGGCTTCTATATCGCCAAAGTAGGAAACACAACAGTCAAATTC
>CAVEIP010000038.1:0-14874 GCA_963615935.1 [Ruminococcus] lactaris
CAGCGATGGTACCCGTATATGTTCCGGCAGGCATAGCCTTCAAGCGCACATACACGTCGGCACCGATTGTGGTGGCAGTCTGCGTGTCGACTGCAAGATTGCTGCTCCAGTTAGCCTTGTCAGTACTTATTTCAAACCCGTCGGTAACAGTTATCTGAATCTGGTCTTCTTCCACATTCGACGCCCAAACAGACACCTTCAATGGCTCTGACGCAGTGTTTGGTGCAGTAGAGAATACAAGGCCCGACGAAGGAATCTCCATAGAGATTTCGCGATCGATGTCGAGAGTGGTCACAGTAACCACATTCGACTGCTTGCCAGCGGCATTGGTCAACTGATATTTGTAGGTAGTTGCATAGTCCAACCCATCGACCTCATACATGCCCGATGCAGCAGCAACAGTCTTAGGATAGCCTTCAAGCAATGTTGTGCCATCGGCGGCAAAGACACTGAGGTTGTAGTTGCTACCATCCTTGCTTACGTCAAGCCAGTTGGCAACAAAACTATTCTGCGACACTTCCGATGCCGCCAAAGCGGGGATTCCGTCGACTGCCTCAGCCGTGAGAGTCACCACCGTCTTTGCTGTGCCGCTTGTCAGAGTCAGTGAGCCAGTAGCCGTGACAGCAGAGGCCGAAGTGTAGGACACCTTAAGCGTGGTGCCATTGTTGGCATCCGCAGCAGTGATTGTAGAAGCCGACACACTGAAGCCAGTGCCGCTAACGGCAACTTTTACAGCCTCAGTGAGGTCCTGTGCTTTAACAGTAACGGTGTAACTCAATGTGGTATTGAGGCTTGTAATACCCAAGTCGATAGTCGCACCGTTGTAGGGCGAAGTGAACTTCGGAGTAGTGACTGTGCCATCGGCATACCATTTCTGGTCCTGCTTGTCGCCCCAAATGTAGTCGGCCAGTTCTGGGTGGTCGATAAACGGGTTGCGGTTTTTCTGATGCTTATAGACAGCATTATTGCGGTCAATTTCCTTTTGGCTTACAGGGTCCTGCTCGTTCCACTTCATCAGCAAGTTGATAGCCCATGTGGTGTAGCAAGGATAGTTGTTTTTTGCAAGCATAGGGCTGCTCCACGAAGCGATTTTGTTGTTATAGCAAGCCGCCATATAGAAATATGTGCGGGCAAAGTCGCCTTTATATTCATCGTCTGGTTCAAATACCGTACCAGTGTATCCAGGGAAGGTACAAGTTCCGAGTTTGCCGAGAGCGTCTACACCATTGTGTGAAGCCAGTTTTGTGCCGTTGGCACATTCGCCGTAGGGATAGTTGCTGCGCTGGCCGTTCACCTTGCCGTCGGTAGGATAAATGTGGAAAGCATCCGAAACCATTGGGCTGGCATCGTCAAACCAACTTTTAGGAAACGAGTGCTCACGGTTGTAGCAGTCGCCCACATATGAATAATTACCGCATTTCTTGCCATTCACACGAAATTGCGATGTGGAATACATGTCCCAAATGTAACTTGTGCCAGGGCGCACGTCGGAGTCGGCATAAACATTCCACAAGCCATCGTAACTAACGGTGGTGTGCGGACCGACGATTGTGCATAATTGCTGAAGCAAAGCCTTCTGGCTTAAGCCTTCAGCACTCTTATAATAGCCCGAAGGCGCCTGTGCATAGGCAATGCCCAAGCACAGCCATAGCATAACAGCGAGAGTAGATTGTCTCAAAAAGTTTTTGTTCATATCAGTTTTGTTTCGTTATTGTTTATCTTTGAGTTTGCGGCCGGCAAGCATTCCGCAGGCAGCCATAATGTCTTCGCCGCGCGAACGACGGATGGTGCAGACCACACCGAGCGAATTCAGTCGGTCGCGGAACGCCGTCATTCTCCGCTCATCGCTCGTTTTCAGTTCCGAGCCAGGAATTGCGTGGAAGCGTATCAGGTTTACGCGCACCTTCTGCCCCTCCAGGAGTTTTGCCAAGGCATCGGCATGGGCATCGTCATCGTTGAGACCCGTCCACATGATGTATTCCACCGAGAGACGGCGCTGATGGGCGAAATCATATTCGCGAAGCATAGCCATCACCTTCTTTATAGGATAAGCACGCTCCACAGGCATGAGCCGTTCGCGCTCCTCGTGGTAGGGCGAATGCACACTGATGGCGATATGCACATCCGTGTTTTCTATAAGCCGACGCAAATCGGTAAGTTTTCCGATTGAGGAGACAGTCACTCTCTTCGGACTCCACGCCAGTCCCCACTTCTCGGTGAGCACAGCGATGGCGCGAACCACCTCAGCATAGTTGTCCATCGGCTCTCCCATCCCCATAAACACGATGTTGGTGAGCCGTTCCGACTCAGGGATACTGAATATCTGGTTTACAATCTCCGCTGCCGACAGGTCGCCATGGTAGCCCTGCTTGCCCGTCATACAGAAACTGCAGTTCATCTTGCAGCCAATCTGCGACGACACGCAAAGCGTAGCGCGGTCATCTTCAGGAATAAACACACTCTCAATCATCTTTCCGCCGTTGGTGCGAAACAGATATTTCACAGTGCCGTCCTGACTGCGCATAGCCTCCACTGGAGCCTCACGACCAACACAGTACGACTCCTTGAGCCGAGCCCTATTGGCCTTCGACAGGTTTGTCATCTCGTCGATGTCGACAGCCCGTTTCTCATAGAGCCATTGCGCCATCTGCTTGGCGGCAAAGCGAGGCATTGACAACTCTGCAGCCACCACCTCAAGGTCGGACACCGACATTCCCAATAATTTCTTTTTTTCTTCTGCCATAATTTTAGAGCGAGAATTGCAAAGTTAAGAATACATTTTCTAAAATTCCCTAATACGGCTGTTTTTTTGCGAGCAGATGGATGTTTGAGTTGTAATATTCCGGTTTTCCTGTCACTTCCTCGCCTATAAACGACGGTATTGAAAACTCGGCATCCTCCGACGACAGTTCGATTTCAGCCACCACAACGCCCTCGAGCGCGCCGTGGAACACATCCACCTCCCAACAAAATCCGCCCGACGGCACAACATAGCGTGTCTTGTCGATGACCAGTCCCTTGCACGCCGCCATCATCGCTTCGGCATCGGCAACCGGCACCTCATATTCAAACTCGCCGCGCACGCATCCGCGGTTGCGGGTTTTCACCGTAAGGAAAGCCTTTTCGCCCTTTATGCGCACGCGCACAGTAGCGTCGGCATCGCGCGAGAGGTAGCCCTGACGGATGGATGTAGCAGAAGTGGCCAATGCCACAAAAGATGAATCTTTTACAAGATATTTACGTTCAATTTCAAGAGCCATAACATTCAAATAATACGAAATAGAACAATTTCGCGCCAAAAAGGATACTTTTTAGTTCCGAAAAGAACTATTTAGTCGGACTAAAGTACCTACTTTTGCAAAAGTAATAAAAACGGATATATTGAGAAAATGGCAAAAGGTGCAAAAATATTGGTCTTAGCGTGTTTGATGATGGTTGCGTATGCCCTTACAGGCATTCCGCGAGCCACCGCTCAAGCACCAGTCAAAGACACTACAATCAAGGGCGTTGTGGTCGATTCTGTGACCCGTGAGCCCATCCCGTTTGCACTGATGTTTCTGAAAGGCTCCGACGCCGGCACCCAAGCCGATGCCGACGGCCGCTTTGAAATCACCACGAAGGTGAACTTCATCTGCGCCAATTTTTCGATGATGGGCTACACAGCAAAGGACGTGTATGTAACGAAGGGCAACGTCAACGACATCACCGTGGAGTTGAGCGCCGACGGCGTGACGCTTAAGGAGTTTGTGGTGCGTCCAGGCAAGGAACACTATTCGAAGAAAAACAATCCCGCCGTGCAGTTTATGGAGAAACTGCGCGACATGAAGGAGAAGTACGACCCGAAGAACCACGACTATTTCAGTTACGACAAATATGAGAAGATGAACTTTGCGCTCAACGACTTTTCGGAGAAGAAAAAGGACAAATGGCTGTTCAAGAAGTTCAAGTTCATCTTCGAATATATGGACACGTCGGAAGTGTCGGGCAAGCCAATCCTCAACGTTTCGGTAAAAGAGAAACTGTCGACGGAATTGTTCCGCAAGAATCCAAACACGGAGAAAGAATATGTAAAAGGCGTGAAGCGAGCCGGCCTCGACGAGATTGTCGACGAAGAGAGCGTGCAACGCTTCCTCGACGATGTGTTTAAGGAGGTAGACATCTTCGACAACAACATTGCAATAATGCAAAACCGCTTCGTCAGCCCTCTGTCGAAGATTGGTGCCAACTTCTATAAATACTACCTTTCCGACACCATCCCCGTCGACGGAGTGCAGTGCATCGAACTGAGTTTTGCGCCGTTTAACAACCGCACCTTCGGCTTCTTCGGCCGCATCTATGTGCCGCTGGGTGACAGTACCATGTTTGTGAAGAAGGTGATAATGAATGTGCCGCGCGACATCAACCTCAACTATGTGGAGAGTCTGCGCATTGAACAGACGTTTGAGAAGGCGCCCGATGGCAGCCGCCTGAAGACCAAGGACGATATGGTGGTGGAATTTTCCATCATCTCGGCCGCTCAGGGACTCTACGCACGCCGACGCACGCTCTACAACAATTTCAGTTTCGATCCGCCTGCCGACCTGAAGGTGTTCGACTCCGAAACCAAGCAAGTGTTTGCCGACGACGCCATGCAGATGCCCGACGAATATTGGAAAGAGAACCGCATAGAGCCAATAAAGGACAAGGAAAACGCCATCAGCAAGTTGCTTGCGCAACTGCGCACCGTGCCAGCATTCTACTGGTCGGAGAAAGTTATTTCCGCACTCGTGTCGGGCTACATAGGCACAGGATCGAAGGAAACAAGCAAATTTGACTTCGGACCGATGAACACTACCATCAGCGGCAACTATGTGGAAGGCGCGCGCCTGAAAGTGGGCGGCATGACCACAGCCAACCTCAGTAAGCATTGGTTTACTAAAGGCTATGTGGCTTACGGATTCAAGGATAAGAAATGGAAATACGATGCTGAGGTTGAATATTCGTTCAACGAGAAAAAATACCACGCAAAGGAGTTCCCTATCCACTCCCTGCGCCTACACCATAAATATGACCTCAACCAATTGGGACAACAGTACATGTTCACCAACATGGACAACATGTTCCTCTCGTGGAAGCGCCAAACCAACGACAAAATCACCTATCTGCGCACCTCCGAGTTGGAATACAAGCACGAAGGCGAAAACGGCTTGGCCGTGACCCTCGGACTGAAGCACCAGATACAGGAAGCCACGCGGTGGATGCCATTTATCGACGGCTACGGCAACTGGAGCGACAACTACCAGCAGTCGTCGGTCAACCTCACACTGCGCTACGCACCTGGCGAGAAGTTCTACGACGCACGCTTCACCCGCATCCCCATCAACCTCGACATGCCAATCTTGATTTTGTCGCACACCTATAGCCCGAAAGGCGTGTTCAACAACCGGTTTACAATCAACAAGACCGAGTTGAGCATCCAGAAACGCTTCTGGTTTTCAGCATTCGGCTACACCGACGTCATCCTCAAGGGCGGCAAAATTTGGAGCAAGGTGTCGTATCCCGACCTTCTGTTGCCCAACGCCAACCTGTCGTACACCATCCAGCCTGAGTCGTATGCGCTGATGAATGCGATGGAATTTATGAACGACCAATACCTGTCGTGGGACATCACCTACTTTATGAACGGCGCGCTACTCAACCGCGTTCCGCTGATAAAGTACTTGAAGATGCGCGAAGTGATTTCGTTCAAAGGTCTCTACGGCTCACTCAGCGACAAAAACAACCCCGAAAAGAATCTTGACCTATTCCGCTTTCCTGTAGGCTCACTGTGCCAACCAATGGAGAAGACACCTTACATGGAAATGAGTGTGGGACTGGACAATATCCTCACCATTCTCCGCGTGGACTACGTTTGGAGGCTCACCTACCGCAACACTCCAGGCGTGGATAAAAGCGGTTTCCGCATCGCCCTTCACTTCACATTCTAAATTGTTACACTTTTGTTATTGTCAGAATGTTGCGCCACACTAAATTTGCAACATGAAAATGATTGGAAAGACAGTAACAACGCCTGTAAAAATTCTCGTGGTCGACGATGAAATGGCCATCTGCGAACTGATGAAAATCAATCTCGAGGTGGCAGGTTTCAGTGTTGACATCGCCAATTCAGCAGAAGAGGCACTACGTAAACCCCTCGCTGACTATTCGCTCATGGTGTTTGACATCATGATGGGCGAAATGAGCGGTCTCGAACTTGTGAGCAAAGTGCGCTCAATGCCCAACGTGGCCGACGTACCCATCATCGTGTGCACCGCCCTTGGCGACGAAGCCCCGCTGGTCGACGGCTTCACCCGCGGCGCCGACGACTACATCAAAAAGCCGTTCTCAATGAAGGAGTTTGTGCTGCGCGTCAAAAGCCTACTCCGCCGCACCAAGCAATCCCACCCTACGACAGTGGCCTACAAGACGCTCTCGCTCGACCAGATGTCGAAGACCTGCCGTATCGGCGACGAGGAGATTGCCCTCACCAAGAAGGAGTTCGACCTGCTCTACCTTTTCCTTTCAAACCCCAACAAGATTTTCTCGCGCGATGAAATTCTCGACAGCATCTGGGAGAAGAACATCTACGTGGTTGACCGCACCATCGACGTGAACATCAACCGCTTGCGTAAAAAAATAGGAAACTACGAATCTAATATAATAACAAAACAAGGTTACGGATATGGCTTCAAAGAAGACATTTAGTTACAAGGCCAAACTCTTTTGGGTGGTCAATGTGTTTTTCTGGCTATTGGTTTTTGTATTCGTGTCGATACAATACTCCAGAGAACGCGAATACAAAGTGGAACTGCTCGACACGCGCCTACAAGTCTACAACGCTCTGCTGATCACCGAGTACCAGCAGCATCACGAGATAACCAACGAGGACGTGCAGCGCCTCATCCCCGACAAGAACGTGCGCGTCACGATGCTCGACAACGAGGGCAACGTGCTCTTTGAGAGCCACGACAGTCGCAAGATTGCCAACCACAGCGACCGACCGGAAATCAAGGGCGCGATGAAGAACGGCCACGGCTACACCATCCGCCGCCTCTCGCAAGTGAAAGGTCACGAATTCTTCTACTCGGCAACAGCATCCAATGGCATTATCGCCCGCACGGCTCTCCCCTACAATGTAGAACTGGTCAACGTCCTCAGCAGTGATATGGCCTACATCTGGATACTGCTCGGAGTAACGATAATCATCAACATAATCCTCTATTTTGCTATCAGCCGCATCAGTCTGGGAGTCAAGGCTCTGCACAAGATTGCCAATCAGGCGCGCCACGGCGACATCGAGGACTTCAACACAGACGAACTTGCCGACGACGAACTCGGCGAGGCAGCACTGTCGATTATCGGCATCTACAAGGAACTACAGGACCGCACTGCCGAACTTAATAACAGTATGCAGGAAACGCTCCACGAGGAGCAAGAGAAGATGCGCATCAAGCATCAACTCACAAGCAACATCAACCACGAACTCAAGACACCAGTGCAAGCCATCCGCGGATGCTTCGAAACGCTGCTCGATAACGAGTTGCCTGCCGAAACGCAACGCAACTTGCTCGAGTCGGGCTACCAAAACTCCATGCGTCTGTCCAACCTCTTGAGCGATGTAGCATTGATTACTCGCATCACCGACGCCAAGTCGACCCTCGAAGTGCAACCCGTAAACATCCGCAACGTGATTGACGCCATCTGCAACGAAGTGGCTCAATACAGTCCTGAAAACCAGATGCGCATGCACGTCGATGTGGCGGAAAATGTGGAAATCGAAGGCAACAAGCAACTTGTCGACGCCATCTTCCGCAACCTCATCAATAACTCCCTCGCCTACTCCGGCGGCCGCGACATCTACATCTCGATGACCGAAGACTCTGGCGACGCCTACAAGTTTGACTACTACGACAACGGCACAGGCGTGGAAGAGCGCCATCTCGACAAGATTTTCGAGCGTTTCTACCGCATTGACAGCGGCCGCTCCCGCAAGTCGGGCGGCACAGGCCTCGGACTGTCGATTGTGCGCAACTCCGTGCTTTTCCACGGCGGAGAAATCACTGCACGCAATCATCAGTATTCTGGTCTGGAATTCATCTTCACATTAAAGAAAAAACAATCAAAACAACAGTAATATTATGAGTCCCTTTTTTACAGTGATTGTGGCGATTCTCGCCATACTTGCAGTCCTTGACCTGATTGTGGGTGTGTCGAACGATGCCATCAACTTCTTGAATTCAGCCCTCGGCTCCAAAGTGGCGAAACGCTGGATTATCCTAACCGTATCGGCCGCCGGCATCCTGCTGGGTGTGCTCACCTCAAACGGTATGATGGAAGTGGCGCGCAACGGCGTGTTCCACCCGCAGATGTTCACCTTCGAAAACGTCATGATTCTCTTCGTGGCAATGATGCTTTCCGACGTTGTGCTCCTCAACACGTTCAACGCCCTTGGATTACCTACATCGACCACCGTATCCCTGATTTTCGAACTTCTCGGAGCATCAATCGCAGTGGCAATGTTCGACATTTGGCAAGACCCGACTCAAACGTTCGCCGACCTCGGCAGTTACATCAACACGGAGAAAGCCATGGTGATGATTTCCGCCATTCTGTCGTCGGTGGTGATAGCCTTCACGGTTGGAGCCATACTGATGTACATATCGCGTGTAATTTTCTCCTTCCGCTACGCCAAGTCGATGAGCCGCTACGGCGCCCTTTGGTGCGGATTCGCCATTGTGGGCATCATCTACTTCGCCATCTTCAAGGGCATGAAGAGTTCTGGACTTATCAGCGATGAATTCAACCACCTCATAAACGACAACATCTGGGTTTCGCTTGCAATCATCTGGGTTGTGGCTTCGGCAATACTCTTCGGACTGCAGAAACTCAAGGTGAACATAATGAAGATAACCATCCTCGCCGGCACATTCGCCCTTGCTCTGGCATTTGCAGGCAACGACCTCGTGAACTTCATCGGCGTGCCGATTGCCGGATTCGACAGTTATGCCATTGCAAGCAACTCAGGCGACCCGACAATGCTGATGGGAGAGCTCGCCGAGCCTGCAAGAGTAAACATTTGGTTTCTGGTTGCCAGTGGCATAATTATGGTTGTAACGCTGTTCCTCTCCAAGGACGCGATGAAGGTGGCAGAAACGCAACTCAACCTCTCGTCGCAGAACGATGAAGACGAGCGCTTCGGCTCTACAATGATTTCCCGCGCACTGGTTAGCCTCGCCATCAACATCAACAACGGCTACAAGGCAATCATGCCCCGCAAGATACAGGACAAACTCAACAGTCGATTCATCCCCGACGAGAATGCCGACAAGACCATCAGTTACGACCTTGTTCGCGCCGTGGTCAACCTCTCGGCTGCCGCCAGTCTTATCTGCATCGGTACATCGTTGAAACTTCCATTGTCAACCACCTACGTAATCTTCATGGTGTCGATGGGTTCGTCGCTCGCCGACCGCGCTTGGGGCCGCGACAGCGCTGTCTACCGCATTACTGGTGTGATGGTTGTGGTGACAGGCTGGTTTGTAACCGCCATAGCCGGCATCACCCTCGCCTTCCTTTGTGGATTGCTCCTTATGTGGGGTGGCTGGATTGCTTTGGCTGGTCTTTCGCTGCTCTGCGGCTACATCCTCTGCCACAACCTCATCTTCAAAAAGAAAGACAAAAAAGCAGAAGAGGCTACAAAGGAACTCATATCTGAAGAGACTCCGGAAGAAGACGTGCTCTATGCCTGCACTCAGGAAGTTTGCGGAATGATGGAACGCGTGTCGAGCATCTACAACCACATGCTTGTGGCACTGTTCACCGAAAACCGTCACTTGCTGAAAGAAACGATGAACGAGTCCGACCAAATCTATGAGTTGGCAAACCAGCGCAAGCACCACGTGATGAAGACTCTGAAGAAACTGCAGGCGCAGAAAGTGGAAACCGGACACTTCTACATCCAGATTGTTGACTACCTGACCGAAGTGTCGAAGGCGCTCATCCATTGCACCCGCCCTGCCTACAACCATATTGAAAACCATCACAAAGGTTTCACCAAAGAGCAGATTATGGACCTCAAGGAGGTGAACGACGGTGTGGATGCAATCTTCGGAAAGATCAACGAGATGCTCCGCGAGAAGGACTTCTCAGAACTCAATGAAGTGCTGCGTATGCGCGACAACCTGTTCCTCGTCATCGCCGAAGCAATCAAAAACCAGATTCGCCGCCTACAGTCGGAGAAGATGAGCACCAAAGCCAGCGCGCTCTATCTCAACATCTTGACCGAAACAAAAACTATGGTGCTTCAGGCTCGAAACCTGATAAAATCACAAGGCTACTTCCTGTCGGCTCTTAAAGAATCCGACAACAAAGAAGTGAAGGCATAATCTTTATAACCATCTTGACGACGGCGACGGTAACCACCGCCGCCGTCGTCGCTTTCTATCAAATCGCAAGTGAATAGGCGCAGAAAATTTCATTTATTCGGCAAATTGCACTAATTTTGCATTATAATTCATCGAGAATGAGTAAAAAAGCAACATTTTCATCAAAATTAGGAGTAGTGGCAGCCACCGTGGGCTCCGCTGTGGGATTGGGCACAATCTGGCGCTTCCCGAGCGAGGTACAGTCAAACGGCGGCTCGGTTTTTCTGATTGCGTATCTTGTGTGCGTAGTACTGGTGGGCATTCCCGTGATGCTCGCTGAATTTTCGGTGGGACGCGGCAGCGGCAGCGATGCCATCGGAGCATACCGCAAACTCACACCAGGCAAGCCGTGGTGGATTATCGGTGCACTCAGTGTGCTGGCACCCTACCTCATTATGATGTACTATATGGTTGTGGCGGGATGGACGCTGCAATATCTGTGGATGTCGCTGAGCGGCGAACTCTTTGCCGGAATGGCGTCAGGAGTGAACCAATCGGAAGCATTCCGCAGCATTATGGAGGACTCCATTACCAATGGCTGGGAGCCAGTGCTATGGACAGCCGCAATGATTGTGATTAACCTCTTTGTGCTGATGCGCGGAGTGCAGAAAGGCATCGAGAGAATGTCGAACGTGTTGATGCCGTTCCTGTTTGTCATCCTCATTGTGTTCTGCGTGGTGTCGCTCAATCTGCCTAACGCAAGCGAAGGCGTTGAGTATTTCCTTAAGCCCGACTGGTCGAAACTCAACGGCGAAGTACTCATCAGCGCTGTGGGTCAAGCCTTCTTCTCGCTGAGCCTTGGTATGGGCATCCTAGTGACCTACTCATCCTACTTCCCGAAATCAACCGACCTGCCGCGCACGGCAATGGTTGTGCCGTCGCTGGTGTTTGTGGTGGCTATACTCACTGGCCTTCTAATTTTCCCAGCAGTGAAATCGTTTGGCATCTCCGACTCCACTCAAGGCACGACTCTGATATTTGTCACCCTGCCCGAGATTTTCAGGCAACTCCCCATGCCGCAGGTGTGGTCCACCCTCTTCTTCGCCTTGCTCTTCGTGGCAGCCCTCACCTCTACGGTGTCGATAGCCGAAGTGCCTATTGCCTTCCTCTCCGACACCTTCAAGATGACGCGCCGCAAGGCTTGCCTATGGACAATCGTGCCAATGTTTGCGTTCTGCTCCATCTGCTCGTTGTCGCTCGGACCGTGGGCCGACTACACACTGTTCGGCAAGACTATTTTCGACCTTTTGGACTATTTCACTTCCAACATACTGTTGCCCATCGTGGCCATCGGCGTGTGTCTCTACGTGGGTTATGTGTTGCCCCGCTCGTTCTTCTTCAACGAGACAAACAACGGCGGCGCTGTACGGTTTCGCCTAGCGCCGATGTTCTACTGGTTTGTCCGCGTGGTTGCACCATTGTTGCTACTTGCGGTGTTTGTCAACAAACTGTTTTTTGACTAAACCATAATGGACAGGCTCACCAAGGTGGAACGCACTGGGCTGATAGCGATTGTCGCCATCACAGCCATTGTGCTGCTGGTGATCAGCCTCGTTGCCAACCGTGAGGCAAAGCCACTGGGCAAGGCCGAGCAACAGAAGATGGAAGCGTTCGAAAAGCAGGTAAAGGCATTTAAAGCCGACACACTGCCTGCTGCCAACAAGAAGAAAAGCACCGCCAAGAGGAAAAACAAAAAAGCGAAGTCTGCGCGCAAGCAAGCACCTGCGAGCCAGACGAATAAGGAAATGGAAAGATATGAAAAAGATGGAAAGAGATAAGTTTTCAAGCAAACTGGGCGTCATTGCAGCCACCGTTGGCTCAGCCATCGGACTGGGCAACATTTGGCGCTTCCCCTACGAAGCTGGCGAGCACGGCGGCGCAGCATTCATGCTGGCATACATCATTTTTGTGATTGTAATCGGTGTGCCACTAATCTGCTCCGAGTTTCTCATCGGACGTGCATCGCAATGCAATGTGCACCACGCGTTCAAGAAACTTAGCGATGCACGCAAGAAATGGCACTGGATTGCTTATCTCGGCATAATCTCGTCGCTGATGATTCTCAGTTTCTACTCTGTGGTTGCAGGGTGGACTATGGAATACTGCGTGCAGGCTGTCAGCGGCACTTTCGCCAAGGCTTCACAGGAAGGGTTGTCGGAATATTTCAGCGAATTTACCACCCGCACCTCACGCCCCGTGGTGTGGACTCTGGCATTTCTTTTCGCCAACTACCTGATACTCCGCAAAGGCTTGAAAAACGGCATCGAGCGGATGTCGAACATCATGACACCTTTGCTGTTTGTACTACTTATCGCATTCTGCATCAACTCATTGTGTCTACCGAATGCGCTGGAAGGAGTAAAATTCCTGTTTGTGCCCGACTTCTCGGCACTCACCCCGTCGGTACTGCTCGGCGCTATGGGTCAGGCATTCTTCTCGCTCAGCCTCGGTGTGGGCACACTGATAACCTATTCTTCCTATTTCCAAAAAGAAGTAAAACTCGTGAAGTCGGCATCAATCGTTGCCACTCTCGACACTGCATTTGCCATCCTTGCCGGACTCATCATCTTCCCAGCCCTTTTCTCGTTTGGGATGCAACCAGCAGCCGGACCGAAGTTGGTGTTTGAGGTACTTCCGTCAATCTTCTCGCAGATGGCAGGCGGCTCTGTTTGGGCTGCACTTTTCTTCTTCCTACTCTTCATCGCATCGCTCACATCGACAATCTCAATGGCAGAAAACTCGATATCCTATTTCGCCGAAGAAGCCCACATGTCGCGGGAGAAAGCCACAATAGTAACTATCGCCATCGCTATGTTTTTCGGCACACTGTGCGCCCTCTCGTTCGGTCCGATGGCCGACTTCAAGATTTTTGGTAAGACCATTTTCGACCTCTTCGACTACACCACAGCCAACTTGCTGATGCCTGTGTGCGGCATCTTCTTCTCCATCTTTGCCGGATGGATAATGGACAAGAAGGTTGTGAGCGACCAACTCACCAACGGCGGGAGTTTCCGACTTCCAGTGCTCCGCGCTCTAATTATTTGCCTGCGCTACGTTGCTCCGGCAGCAATCCTCGCCGTGTTTGTGTTCAATCTGATTTTTTAACAACGGCAGTTTTGAATTGGTGAATTATTGCAGTATCTTCGCATTAATCTAAGATTAACGACAGATATGCAAATTTTCAAACCATATACAATCAATCTCCGCGGACGGCTGATGACGGTTAAGAAGCCGTTGGTGATGGCCATTCTCAACACCACCCCCGACTCCTTCTACTCCGAGAGCCGTTGCAGCGTGGAGGACTCAGTGCGCCAGCGCGTTGAACAGATAAAGGCTGAAGGCGCCGACATAATCGACATTGGCGGATACTCGTCGCGCCCAAACGCCGACGACGTAACGCCCGAAGAAGAATATCGCCGCGTGGCTATGGGTCTGCGCATTGTGCGCGAACTTGCGCCCGAGATACCCGTTTCGGTTGACACTTTCCGCGCCTCTGTGGCAGAGCGTAGCGTTGAAGAATGGGGAGCAGAAATAATCAACGACATTGCTTCGGGTGGTCTTGACCCCGAAATGATAAAAACCGTGGGACGACTAAAGGCCGCCTACATAATGATGCACATGCGCGGCAACCCACACACTATGAGTTCGCTGTGCGACTACAACGACCTCATAGCCGACATGCTCAAATATTTCAGCGAAAAGATTGACGAGGCGGCATCTGCAGGCATCACCGATATTATCCTCGACCCCGGATTCGGATTCAGCAAAACTCTCGACCAAAACTACGAACTGCTGCAGCGCATGGATGTATTCATGGCGCTGAACTTGCCGGTGCTGGTGGGAGTGTCGCGCAAGTCGATGATTTACCGTCTGTTTGGCACCACGCCAGCAGAATCGCTCAACGGCACCACGGCAATCAACACATTGGCACTAGCCCAAGGCGCAAGCATCCTGCGCGTGCACGATGTGAGAGCAGCCAAAGAGGCTGTGGAAATTTTCAGCAAAACATTCCTCAACGACAAATAAACGGACGGCTATGGAGATTTTCGGACTAATAGGCATCAAGGACATCATCGACATCCTTATTGTTGCCACCATTCTGTTCTACATCTACAAGATAATGAAGGAGTCGGGCACACTGAGCATCTTCCTCGGCGTCTTGGCGTTTATCATTATCTGGTTCATAGCATCGGCAGTGCTGAAGATGGAACTCACGGGCCGCATACTCGACAAGTTTATGAACATAGGCTTGCTGATTCTCGTGATTCTCTTCCAAGACCAGATTAAACGTTTCCTCGTGGAGATAGGCTCACACAAGCGCTGGCGGTTTATCCACAACATTTTCCGTCGCAAGCAAGCAGCCGACAAGCCTCAGGAATCGTGGATTCTGCCAATTGTATATTCCTGCCTCAACATGTCGAAGAGCAAGACT
>CAVEIP010000038.1:14884-19183 GCA_963615935.1 [Ruminococcus] lactaris
GATTGTGGTGAAAGGACTTGTGCCGCTCGACACATATGAGCGAAGCGGCGACATCATCGACGCGGAGGTGAATGGTCGACTGATTGAAAACATCTTCTTCAAGAACAGTCCGCTCCACGACGGCGCAATGATTGTGGCCGACGGACGCATCAAGGCGGCAGGCTGCATTCTCCCAGTGTCGCACGACAACGACGTGCCGCGCCAACTCGGCCTGCGCCACCGCTCCGCTCTCGGCATCTCGCAAGCCACCGATGCGTTGGCCATCATCGTGTCGGAGGAAACGGGCAACATCTCAGTGGCATGCGGCGGAAAGTTGTCGCTACGCCTGAATTCAACCGACCTTGAGGCACGCCTCAACAAATTCAGTTCTAACCTATCGGCAAACTAAACCTCAAAATAAGATGAAACTAAAGACTATAGCCCTCACGCTGAGCCTCCTCACCATTGCAGGAGCATCAGCCAGCGACAACTGTTGCAACAAGAGCAACGAAAGCAATGCTGTGATTGAAACCATTATGGCGCGCCGCAGTGTGCGCAAATACAAGGACACGCCAGTGAGCCGCGACATGCTCAAGAAAATCGTGGAGTGCGGACTCAATGCGCCCAACGGCATGAACAAGCAGCCGTGGCAGGTGCGTGTGGTCGACAGCAAGGAATACATCGACGGACTTACAGCCATTTTCAGCAAAGCCAACCCAAAGATGACTGCCGACAAGTCGTTCAAAAACATGTTTCGCAATGCAGCGGCAGTGATTTTCATAGCATCGCCAGCGGACGGCAGCGGACAAATTGACTGCGGCTTGATGGGCGAAAACATGATTCTTGCAGCGCAATCGATGGGTCTCGGCACTTGCTGCCTCGGAGGCCCAATTGCCTTCATGAAGAACAACGCCGACGCAGCGCCATATCTGCAGCGCCTCAACCTGCCCGAAGGCTACACACTGCTCTATGCCATCGGCGTGGGCTATCCCGACGAATCGCCGGCAGCAAAACCGCGCGACGCATCGAAGTTTGAATTTGTAGATTAACCCACCAACAACGGCACGAAAAACGAAGGGGTTGCATCAATCACTGATGCAACCCCTTCTAACTTAAATCATATATAGATTGAAAATCAATCTCTAAACGTAACCTTGACCCATCATTGCGTGGGCAACCTTCATGAAGCCGGCAATGTTTGCACCCTTCATATAGTTCACCTTGCCGTCGGGCTGTGTGCCGTACTTGACACATTGCTCGTGGATGTCGCTCATAATCTGGTGCAACTTCTGGTCTACTTCTTCCTCCGTCCAGGTAAGGTGCATTGCGTTCTGGCTCATCTCCAAGCCTGAAGTAGCCACACCACCTGCATTTACAGCCTTGCCAGGAGCATAGACTGTGTTGCTTGCGAGGAATGTGTCGATAGCCTCTGGGGTGCAACCCATGTTGGACACCTCAGCGAGGATTTCAACACCGTTAGCAACAATCATGTCGGCATCGGCCTTGTCCACCTCGTTCTGAGTTGCACAAGGCAAGCAGATGTCCACCTTACGTTCCCAAGGCTTCTTGCCAGCGAAGAACTGGGCACCAGGGAAGCGCTCCACGTAAGGCTCAACGATGTCGTTGCCCGTTGCTCGGAGTTCAAGCATATAGTCAATCTTCTCGCCGCTGATGCCGTCAGGGTCGTAGACATATCCGTCAGGACCAGAGATTGTAACCACCTTTGCGCCGAGTTGGGTAGCCTTCAAGGCAGCGCCCCAAGCCACGTTGCCGAAGCCGCTGATGGCAACCACCTTGCCCTTGATGTCGTCGCCCATGCGGTGGAGCATCTTCTGCACGAAATAGAGAGCACCGAAGCCTGTAGCCTCTGGGCGGATGCGTGAGCCACCGAAGTCGAGGCCCTTGCCAGTAAACGTACCAGTGTGCTCTTGAGCGAGTTTTTTATACATTCCAAACATATAGCCCACTTCGCGACCGCCTACGCCGATATCGCCAGCAGGCACGTCGCGGTCAGGACCGAGGTTGCGCCACAATTCAAGGATAAACGCCTGGCAGAAACGCATAATTTCGCGGTCCGACTTGCCGCGCGGACTGAAGTCAGAACCACCCTTGCCGCCGCCCATAGGCAACGTTGTCAAGGCGTTTTTGAATGTCTGCTCAAATCCGAGGAACTTGAGGATAGACAAGTTTACTGAAGCGTGGAAACGGATACCGCCCTTGTACGGACCGATAGCATTATTGAATTGAACTCGATAGCCGATGTTGGTTTGCACCTCACCCTTATCGTCGGTCCAGAGGACACGGAAAGTGAAGATGCGGTCAGGCTCGACCATTCTTTCAATGATCTTGGCGCTTTCAAACTCAGGATGCTGCTCGTAAACGTCCTTTACGCTCAGGAGCACCTCCTTGACGGCCTGCAAATATTCCTTCTCACCAGGATGTTTTGCCTCGAGATCGGATAGAATTTTTTCTACATTCATAGTTTTTGGTATTAATATATGGTGTTTTGGTAAAATGTCATTTACACATAGCAAATGTAGTGAATAATTTCCGAACCCGTCAAGAAAAACCGCGATTATTTTATATGTTTTATAGCATTTTGCTATCGTCTGCAAACCTATCACTTTTATGCCTCAGAAAGTGAACAACCAAAGGTTTTCATCAATGATTTCAAACAATTCGTAGACAACTACACCAATTAACTCAAATTAAGCCGCTAAATGCTTGTTTGAATGGGAAGAAAAGACTAATTTTGCATTCTGGTAAAAACATATTTGTTCAGAGTAATGCGAAAATCCATAATATTATCAGCGCTTTTGGCAGTCACATTGGCAAGCTGCGGCGAGTACAACAAGGTGCTCAAAAGTTCCGATGTAAACTATAAATACGAATATGCCAAGAAGGCTTTTGAAGACCGCCGATATGTTCAAGCATCAACTCTGCTGGAAGATGTGGTAAAGGTTTTGAAAGGTACCGACAAGGCAGAGGAATCGCTCTATCTGCTTGGCTTGAGCCACTACGAAAACAAGGACTACTCTTCGGCCAGCACCTACTTCCAGACCTACTGCGCCCACTACCCCAAAGGCAAATATGCCGAACTGGCGCGCTTCTATTCAGGCTACGGCTACTACCTCGACTCGCCAGAGCCACAGTTGGATCAGACCAACACCTACAAGGCCATTGACGAGTTGCAGAAATTTCTCGACTACTATCCCGAGAGCGACAAAAAGTCGATTGCCCAATCAGCAATCTTCGAACTACAAGACAAACTGGTGCAGAAAGAGATTGACAACGCCCAACTCTACTACAACCTTGGCAACTACCTTGGCAACAACTACGAGAGTGCCATAATCGTAGCCAACAACGCGTTGAAAAACTACCCTTACACCAAGCATCGCGAACAACTGCAGATGATTGTGCTTAAGGCCAAGTTCCAAGAAGCCTACCAGAGTGTTGCAGAAAAGAAAGCCGACCGCTACCGCGAGGTAGTCGACGAGTACTACTCGTTTATCAACGACTATCCCGACAGCAAATACCGCAGCGAGGCCGACAACATCTTCAAGATAGCCGACCGTTTTTTGAACAAATAGAACGAAAAAATAAATTTAAAAATTTTATATAGATAATGGACTACAAGAGATCGAATGCGCCGCTTAATACGGTAACTCGCGATGTGATCAAACTTTCGCAGGACACAGGAAACGTGTATGAAACAGTTTGCATCATCGCCAAACGTGCCAATCAGATTGCCGTAGAGATGAAGAAAGACCTGGAGAAGAAACTTCAGGAATTTGCCACTCTCAACGACAACCTCGAAGAAGTTTCCGAGAACAGAGAGCAGATTGAAATCTCCCGTTACTACGAGAAGTTGCCGAAGCCTGTACTTATCGCCACACAGGAATATATCGAAGGCAAGGTGATGTACAGAAACCCTGCCAAGGAAAAAGCAAAACTCGACTTCTAATCACCCTTGGTGATAAAGCCAAAACGACAGCCACTCGGCTGCCGTTTTTTTGTTGCTGTTGGCTATTAGCTATTTCTATGCCGCTTGAACACAAAGTTAATAACGCTTGTCCGATGATTATCACGAAGACCTGTAACATACTTGGAATCTCCGAAATTAGGGAAAGCGGTACTGACCTCTGTGTATGTACTTACAAGTTCCCAACCATCCTTTCCCATCTTGTTGAGCATAGATGTTTGGTCAGCGAATTCCATAGAGGTAAAATCTGGTGGCATTCGATCGGATTCTTTACCTTCCACTTTTACGACTTTATACTCCCATGGTTTGTTGTCGTTGCAAGAGGTCAGCATTGTCGC
>CAVEIP010000039.1:0-18709 GCA_963615935.1 [Ruminococcus] lactaris
GCGCTGGAAATAGTTATTCAAATAATGGTGTACAAATCCTAGGCGGTAAAACACTATCAGCAACTTGCCCTGACAGTTACAACGAAATCACCAAAGTAGTTGTTTCCTATTGCACAAATTCTAGCAAAGGGGCTGGTACAGTCTCAATTGAAGGCGGAAATTCACAGTCTGTAACAAATAAAGGAGGCACTACATCTCGCGATTTGACATACACATTTGACACTGCAATATCTGGAAATGTCAAGATTACAGTTAAGTGTACTACGAATTCAATTTATATTCAAAAAGTTGCCATCACTTACGACACTCAATGCGCGAAGCCTACATTCAGCCCTAATAATACCACTACCTACACCGACAACACCGACGTGGTAATCTCCACAACTACCAGCGGTGCAACAATCTCTTACTCAGTCACCAAGAGCGACGGAACAGAATACGCTTCTGGCGAAGGCGCTGCTCCAGTAACCGTTTCACTCAAGGAGAGCGGCTCATTCCACGTGAAAGCCACCGCAAAGAAGGACGGCCTCGAGGACAACTCGGCTACCGTCAACTACACCATCAACAAGACTTGTCCCGACCCAACGTACAACGTTGAAACTACGCACGTATTCAAAGATCCCGCTTCGATTACCATCTCGTCGACACTCGAGGGCGCTCTCCTCAACTATAAAATCACTGGCCCTGCAAGTTTCGAGACTATCGAAGGAACAGGCGTAGCGGCACCAGTCACCATTAAGGACTTGACAATCAACGGCAACTACACAGCAACCGCAACCGCAACAAAGGAGGGCTACAAAGACAGTAACGAAATTACCCTCAATTTCACTATAAAGAAAACTTGCGAAACACCTGTGTCGGATGTCTCAACAGGCGTTTACACCGAGCCTGTAACAGTTACGCTGGAATCTCTTACCGACGGCGCTCTCATCGACTATAAGGTTTCTACCTTCGACACAGAGGAAACAGTCGAAGAGAAGACAGACTGCGAGTCGGGCGTAAAGATTTCCCTTACAAAGGCTGGCGTTTACAAACTCGTCGCTACTAGTCACAAAGACGACTACGAAACCAGCAGCGAGTTGGTGCTTCAGTTCGAAATGGACATCCACTCGAAAGTGCCGACATTCTCGGTAAAAGAAGGTACCTACACCACAGCGCAGACCATTGCACTCACGTCGGAAACCGAAGGCGCGAAGATCTACTACAAGATTAACGATGCCACTGACTATACGCTCTATTCTGAGCCAATCGCTCTCAACGAGGAAGGCACCTACGCCATCACTGCCTACACCGACGCAACGGATAGCACTATCAAGAGCGAAGAGGTGACAAAGACCTACGTCCTCGACCTGCCGTTCACAGAACCTTACGAACTTTGCAAAAACGACAAATTCCTCACAGCAGGCACGCAGATAATCATTGTCGGACTAGAAACTAACAAATACTATGGCATGTCGGTAACTGATGGTTCATTTATCACCGGCGGCACCGTAACAGTTGCGTCAGACCAAATGACCGCAAAAGAATCAGCAGTCAAAGTATTTACCATTGAAAATGGCGATGCAGGCAAAGTATTTTCTACCTTTGATAATGGAAAGAAAGTATATGTAGCAAGCACAGCAGCAAGCAGTCAGTTAAGTTACGCAACCTCAATTGCCAGCAACTGCAATTGGACTATCTCAATTGACTCATCAACAGGTAAAGCGACTGTAACCAATGCACAGTATACAAGCGGTGCTGGTAGTACATTATTTTATAACACCGCAGCGAGCTCTCCTCGATTTGGCGCATACAATGGCACTCTGAATACTGGCAACCTCTACATTTACTTCAAGCCAGCAACATCGTCAGTATCGAAGGTAGCGGCAAACGAAGGTGTTAAGGTGATTGGCGCTGAAGGTGGCGTAGTTGTAAGCGCTGACAAAGCAACCGACGTGATGGTCTACACCATCGCCGGACAACTCGTCAGCAAATCGACCGTAGCCGCAGGCACATCGACCGTTAGCGTAGCCCCAGGCTTCTACGTGGTCCGCGCCACTGGCACAGCAGCAAAAGTAGTGGTTAAGTAACCCATTTAACCCACACTCATACCCAGCGGGGGATGGCATCGCGCCATCCCCCGCTTTGATTTTCTGAGAAGCGCCTCGAGGAGGGATGGACGGACTGCAGCGGCGAAAAGCGCCTCGTAGAGGCAAGATGGACAGAACGCAGCGGCAAAAAGCGCCTCGTGGAGGCGCAATATCTAAAACCCCTGGCTTTAACTGGGGCTCAGCACTATACGCTATATCCGCGCCCTGTAGGGGTGCCACCACACCAACATTAGCATCGACTCACCTGTAGCGCCACTTACAGGGCGCAGATTACTGATTATCAGCTTTTCCCCTCGGCTGAAGCCATGGGGTTTTATTTATTGCGCCACCTCCGGGGCGCTCTCCCCTCGCCGCTCTCCCCTCTCTGATTTTCCATCCGTTTTTTTTGGAGATATAAATTTATTGGCATAATTTTGCATTAACATTTTTGTTAGACACTCGTATTAGACATTAAAGTTAGTCAATTATGGTACAGCAAAACAAAGAGCAACAGATACTTACAGCCGCCGAGGAGGAATTTTTCACGGTAGGCTACGACCGTGCTAAGACCACGTCGATAGCAGCACGCGCAGGCGTGACCCACGCCATGCTTCACTATTATTTCCGCACAAAGGAAAACCTGTTCAACAAGATTTTCGATAGCAAAATCGACCTTATCTACAAAATGATTACATCAATTTTTGTGAATAAGGAGATGCCAATAATGGACAAGGTAGAAGCAGGCATCCGCGCCCACTTCCAACTGCTCGTTGAGAACCCCCGCCTTCCGCAATTTGTTGTTGCCGAAATACTCAGCAAGAAAGAACGGATGGCGACATACAAGGAGAAACTCAAGCCCATGATTAACGCTTTTATTCCAGGCGTTCAGGCAGAGTTCGATCACCTCTACGAAAAAGGTGAAATAGCCCAAGCGTCGGCATTGGACATACTTCAAGACATGATTTTCCTCAACGTGACCACATTCCTCTTCGACCCGATGTTCAACGGACTGGTCTACGACAGCGGCAAGCGAGAGGAATACCTCAACAACCGTCTGGAAGAAAACATCCGACTTATTCAGAACAGACTAAAATATGGCGTAAAATGAAAATCAAGGAACTACTGACCGCATGCACACTTTGCCTCGCCATCAGCGCCAGTGCGGTGACCATCGACGAGTGCCAACAACTTGCGCAGCGCAACTACCCGTTGCTGGTGCAGTATGGCATCACCGACGAGATGTCGGCACTGTCACTCGACAACATCAAGAAAGGCTGGCTACCACAGATACAGATGTCAGCACAAGCCACCTACCAGAGCGACGTGACCAACTACCCCGACGACCTGAAGAAAATGTTTGCCTCGGTGATTGAAATGAAGGGGTTGAACAAGGACCAATACAAGGTGGCGCTCGACGTGAACCAAACCATCTGGGACGGCGGAAAGTTGAAAGCCGAACGCGCAATCACCGAAAATTCGCGCATCGCCGATAGCCGCCAGACCGACGTGAAGATGCACCAACTGCGCGCCTCGGTGCGCGAACTCTACTTCGGCATCCTCTCCATCGACGAGACACGCAAGCAGAACGCCCTGCAACTGGCGCTGCTCAACAAGAACCTCGAGCGGGTGCGGTCGTATGTGAAAAACGGAGTGGCAATGGAGTCGGATGCCGATGCCGTCTATGCGCAGATACTCACTGTGCGCCAGCATGACAACCGACTGGAGGCTATGCGCCGCCAATATAGCCGCGCACTGGGCATCTTCATCGGCGAGGACACCGACTCAGTGGCTACGGAGATGCCGAGCGCATTGGAAAGCAGCGATGCCGTCAGCCGCCCCGAACTGAAGAGTTACGACGCGCAAATCAGCCTCATCGACTCCCGCCAGCGCCTACTCGACTCCGCGCTGATGCCACGCATCAACGCCTTCGCCACAGGTTTCTACGGCAATCCCGGACTTAACATGTTTGAGGATATGGTCAATCCCCACTGGTCGTGTAACTATCTGGTGGGCGTGAGCGTGAAATGGAACATCGGTGCCCTCTACACCCGAAAGAACGACATGAAGACTCTGTCGCTGCAAAAGCAGCAGGTGGAAACCGCCCGCCAGGTGTTTCTCTTCAACAACAACATCGAGAGTACCCAGAAGCGCGACGAAATTAGCCGCAACCGTCAACTCGTAAGCGACGATGATGAAATCATAGCCGTGCGCACACGCATCCGCAAGGCTGCCGAATCGCGTCTTAACAATGGCGTGATCGACGTGACCGACCTGCTACAGAAAATCACCGACGAGAATCTGGCGCTGGTGTCGCAATCGTCCCACCAAATCCAACTTCTAAAATCAATCTACGAACTTCAAGACATCAACAACTGAAAAGATGAAACGCATAGCAATAGTATTGGCATCCGCCACAATCTTGGCGAGTTGCTCGGAGACAAAGGATTACGACGCGACAGGCACATTCGAATCGGCATCGGAAGTGACGGTTTCGAGCGAAGCCACTGGCAAAATCGTGGCGCTCACCATCAGTGAAGGCGACAACCTGAAGGAGGGCGACCTCGTGGGTTGCATCGACACCACACAACTCTATCTCAACAAGTTGCAACTGCAGCGTAGCGCATCGTCGGTGCTCCAAAACCGCCCCGACATCAACAAGCAGGTGGCTGCCATCCAGGAACAGATAAAGAAACAGGAATACGAACGCAAGCGAGTGATGAACCTGCTTGCCGACGGCGCCGCCACGCAGAAGCAACTCGACGACATCGACTCCGCCATCGCCGTGCTCAAGAGTCAACTCGAGGCGCAACGCACCGCGTTGGGCAACACCGTGGGCAGCCTCAACGAGCAGAGCAACTCCATCGACGTGCAGATTGCGCAAATCAACGACCGCATAGCCAAGAGCAAACTCTCAGTGCCGGTCAGCGGCATTGTCACGGCGAAATATGCCGAACAGGGCGAATTTGCAGCCGCTGGCAAGCCTCTCTACAAGATTGCCGACATGCAGCACATGATGCTCCGCGCCTACTTCACATCCGACCAGTTGGCACAACTAAAACTCGGACAAGAGGTGACCGTAACAGCCAACTTCGGAGGCGATTCGCGCTACGACTACAAGGGCCGCATCGTGTGGATTGCCGAGCAAAGCGAGTTCACTCCTAAAGCCATCCAGACCAACGACTCCCGCGCAGGACTAGTCTATGCCGTGAAGATTGCCGTCAACAACGACGGTCGCATCAAGATTGGCACCTACGGCGAAGTGAAACTGAAAAAATAGCGACAATGCCAACCATCGAAATCAGCAACCTCTGCAAGCGCTACGGCAAGACCACAGCGCTCGATGGAGTGACGATGACCGTGGGCGAAGGCGAGATTTCCGGCATCATCGGACCCGACGGCGCTGGGAAGTCGACCCTCATCCGATGCCTCACCACCCTGGAGAAGCCCGACAGCGGCGATGCCTCGGTGTGCGGCTACGACATCCGCCGCAGCTACCGTAGCATCCGCCAGACCATTGGCTACATGCCCGAACTGTTTTCGCTCTACCCCGACCTCACCGTATGGGAGAACATGACGTTCTACGCCTCGCTTTTCAACGTGGACATTGAGCAGAATTTCGCCACCATCGAACCCGTGTTCCGCCAACTAGAGCCGTTCCGCAACCGCATGGCAGGCAAACTCTCGGGCGGCATGAAGCAGAAACTTGCCCTCTCGTGCGCACTCATCCACCAACCGCGTCTGTTGCTGCTCGACGAGCCTACACGCGGTGTCGACCCTGTGTCGCGCAAGGACTTTTGGGACATCCTCAACGACATCAAGAAAGACGGCATCTCGATATTGCTGACCACCTCATATATGGACGAGGCTGAACTCTGCGACACCGTGGGCCTGATGAACCACGGACGCCTGATGCTGCACGGCTCGCCGACAGCGGTTGCCGACCAATACCCGCGCACACTCTACGCCCTGCGCGGCGACAACCTCTACAACCTGCTGCTTAAGGTTAGACACAGCGGCCACGCCATCGACTGCTACACCTTTGGCGACTGCATCCACGCGGTGTTCCAAGACGAGGCGTCGGCAGAAAAACTAATCCCAGCCCTCGACGGCGTGCAGGCTGAGCGCATACGCCCCACCATCGAAGACTGTTTTATGAATTTGATAGCAAATGAGCAACATAATTGAAGTATCAAACCTGACGAAGCGCTTCGGCGACTTTGCCGCGGTCAACAACATCTCGTTCAGCGTGGCTGAGGGCGAAATCTTCGGCTTCCTCGGCGCCAACGGAGCGGGCAAGAGCACTGCCATGCGCATGCTCAGCGGCCTGAGCAGCCCTACCTCAGGCAGTGGCCATGTGGTTGGCTTCGACATCTGCCGCGAATCGGAGAAAATCAAGCGCAACATAGGCTACATGTGCCAAAAATTCTCGCTCTACCCCGACCTCACCGTGCGCGAGAACATCCGTCTCTACGGGGGCATCTACGGCGTGCCCACAAAAGAGATTGCCCCGCGTACCAAGGACTTGCTCACCAAACTCGGACTTGCCGACAAGGCAAACACCTACGTGGGCGACCTGCCGCTAGGAGAGAAGCAGAAACTGGCGTTCTCCGTGACCATTTTCCATCGTCCGCGACTCGTGTTTCTCGACGAGCCAACAGGCGGCGTCGACCCATCAACCCGCCGCAAGTTCTGGGAGATGATCTACGAGGCTGCCCATTCAGGCATCACCGTGTTTGTCACCACTCACTATATGGATGAGGCCGAGTACTGCGACCGCGTGTCGATTATGGTCGACGGAGAGATCCGCGCGCTCGACACCCCGGCAAACCTCAAGCACAAATACGGCGTGCAGACGTTCAACGACGTGTTTCAGCGCCTAGCTCTCACAGCAAAACGCAATTAAAAAAAGTTAACGATGAAGAGATTTCTGATATTCGTAAGAAAAGAGATGTTGCAGATTTTGCGCGACTGGCGCACAATGCTGATCATCATACTCATGCCCATCGTGCAAATCATCCTGTTTGGCTTCGCCATCTCGACGGAGGTCAACAACGTCGATGTGGCTATCGTTGCGCCCCACTACAGCGAAACCGTGCGCCAAATGGCGGAGCGGCTCGACGCCAACAGTTACACCACTCTGCGCCCTGGGCTGCTTACCTCCACCGACGAGGTGGAAGCACTCATGCGCAAGGGCGAAATCCACATAGCCGTGGTTGTCGACCCGCAGATTGACCGCATCCTCGCCGGCAACACCGTGGGCCGCTGCCCCGTAGAACTCCTGTGCGACGCCAGCAACCCTGTGATTTCGCGCACGTCGGCAACCTATGTGAGTTCGATAATCCAGCAATGCTTTCCCTCTGCTGAAGCACCGTTTTCGGTCGACACCCACATGCTCTACAACCCCCAACTGCAGAGCAGTTACATCTTCGTGCCAGGCATTCTCGGACTCATCATTTTGATTATATGCACAATGATTACCGCATCATCGATTGTCAAGGAGATGGAAACCGGCACGATGGACCTCTTGCTCGTGTCGCCAGTGCGGTCGACGGTGATGATTGCCGCTAAGATGGTGCCCTACTTCCTGTTGTCGTGCCTCAACCTCGCATCTATTCTCCTATTGTCGAAATTTCTGCTGCAGGTGCCAATGCAAGGCAGTCTGCTGTCGATTGTCGGAGTGTCGCTGCTCTACACCGTGCTGTCGCTGAGTCTCGGCATCCTGATTTCCACAGTGGCTAAGACGCAGGCACAAGCCATCATCGTGTCGGGCGTGGTACTGCTGATGCCTGTGATGATGCTATCGGGACTGATGTTCCCCATCGAGAGCATACCCACCATTCTGCAATACGCATCGACCATCGTGCCAGCGCGCTGGTATATCGAAGCAATGCGCAAACTGATGATTGAAGGTCTACCAATTCAGGAGGTGCTCACCCAGACGGGCATCCTTGCAGGCATGACAGTGGCATTCCTCAGTCTTGCTCTTTTCAACCTCAACAAAAAACTCTAGAACGATATGCGCACATTCAAATTTTTGTTGGAAAAAGAGTTACGCCAAATCAGCCGCGACCCGTTCATGATATGGATGATTTGCTTCTTCCCCGTAATAATCATGCTCGTGATGCCGTTTGCTGCCAATCTCGATTTCAAGGACATCAGCGTCTGCATCGTGGACAACGACAACAGCCAGTTTTCGCGGCTGCTTGCCGACAAGATTGACCATTCGTCGAACTTCATCCTGAAGGCCATGCCCACCGACCACAATGCCGCCATGGCCAACATGAACGACTACGGCATTGACATCATCCTCGAAATACCCCGCGACTTCGAGAAAAACGCCATCACGGGCCACAAGCCGGGGCTGTCGATTGTTGCCAACGCCGTCAATGCCTCAAAGGCATCGTCGGGCGTAGGCTACCTGTCACAGATTCTCACGCAGGCAGTCCAAGAGCGCGGTGCTCACCAGGGCGTTGCCGCATCGGCCGACATGATTACGGTAAAGAACCTCTACAACCCGACGGAAAACTACAAATACTTTATGATTCCAGCGCTCACGGTGATGCTCATCATCATTGTGTGCTGCACCCTACCGGCGCTCAACATCGTAAAAGAGAAGGAAGTGGGCACAATCGAGCAAATCAACGTGTCGCCAATCGGCAAGGTTAGTTTCACGCTGGCAAAACTTGTGCCCTACTGGCTCATAGGCTTGCTGGTGATTAGCATCGCAATGCTTATTGCCAAATGGGTCTACGGACTCGTGCCGGAAGGCCACCTGTGGGTAATCTACGCAATGGTGTTGCTGTTCACACTCACCATCTCGTGTCTGGGACTCATCGTGTCAAACATCTCGTCGACGATGCAACAAGCCATGTTTGTGATTTTCTTCTTCATCATGATTAATGTGCTGATGAGCGGCCTTATGACGCCGATTGAGTCGATGCCCGGATGGGCGCAGGTGATAACCTACTTTGTGCCGCCGCGCTACTTCATCAACACTCTGCGCGCAGTCTACCTCAAAGGCAGCGGCTTTACCGACGTGGCTAACGATTTCGCCGCCCTCGGCGTCTACGCCATTGTCCTCGCCTCAATCGCCGTGAAAAGTTACAAACGCCAAAGTTAGAAAGCGGCATAGATGAATGGAGCGACATAGGCGCTGCTAAATTCCACTATGAGTTGCACCAGCAGGCAGAACAGCAACAGTTTCGCCACCCACCGCATAGCCACAAATCTGCGCTCCGCCCACTGCGACAGGCGCGAAGGCAAGCAGATGAGCAGATAAGCCACTGCGAGCATCACAACCCACAGGGTGCGCTCCGAGAGAAAGGCGTAAAGTGAAGCGACGTCCATCGCCGTTGCCATCTTGATGAGCATCACGGAGCAGTCACCGAGCGAATGGCAGCGGAACGGCAGCCACAGGAGGGTCACGGCGAGGAATGTAGCCACGGCGTAGACAATTCTATCGCCGCGGAACGATGGAATCCATCTGCCCACCGCTTTCTGCACAACGAGCAATGCACCGTGGAGCATACCCCACACGAGGAATGGCAGCCCTACACCGTGCCAGATGCCGCCAACGGTCATCGTGACCAACACGTTGAGCCGCATGCGCCACCGCCCATGACGGTTCCCCCCAAGAGGGATGTAGATGTAGTCCCTAAGCCACGATGACAAAGAGATGTGCCACCGCCGCCAGAAATCGGTAATGCTTGCAGCCTTGTACGGCGAGCGGAAGTTTGCTGGCAACTCGATGCCGAGCGTGCGACTCAGACCGATAGCGATGTCGGAATAGCCCGAGAAGTCAAGATAGATTTGCGCACTGTAGCCAAGCAATGCCAATGCCATTTCCACGCCATCGTGCCCTGCGGGATTGCCGAACACAAGATTGTTGAACTGCGCCAAATAGTCGGCTATTACAGCCTTCTTCAGCAGTCCTTTCATCACAAGAAACAGTCCTGAATAGAGCGTTGCCGAAGAGATGCGCCTGTCACCCTCTATCTGCGGAAAGAATTCCGACGCACGGACAATCGGGCCTGCCACAAAGACGGGAAAATAGGTGAGATAAAACACATAGTCAAGCATCCGGCGCGGGGCAATGATGGTGCCACGATATATGTCGACAAGATAACTCACCGAACGGAATGTGTAGAACGATATGCCGACCACCACAAACATCTCCGAATACTTAAACCACACCAGCGTGCCAACGGAAAGGACGATGCCAAGCGTGAGCCACACCCTGCGGAGGCGCTTCGCCCGACTGTGCATCATCGCCAACGACAACAGATAGTCTATCACCGCCCGCGCCACAACCAGCGCCGACAACCATCCGCCCGCTCGCCAGCAGAACAGTAGGCTGAACACCGTCACCACAATCATCATTGCTGTACGACGCCTGTAAACCAGTCCGTAGACAGGATAGAAGAGCAGAAGCATCAGCCAAAACGCCTCGCTATTGAACAGTGCGGATGCGCCTTCGGCTTGGGTCAATATGTCGGAAAGTCGGTCAATCATTAGGCGTGAGTACTAAAGTTCTGTCGGCTTTTGCCGTCGCCCGCTCTGGCGCATTTAAGCGGATTGGGCAACATGACTCGGTGGCAATCCAGTGCGCCACGCTGTCCATCCATTGCGATGCAGCCTCGTGGGTTGGGTGCGCACCGTCGGATGCGCGCGCAAGGCGAAGATTTGCAGAGAGGAAGAATCTCCCCTCGCCCACCTTCGACGAAATCAGTCGGTTTATACCCGTATCGGGTTTCCAGTTTGGCGGACCTATCCACACATATGGCAATTCGCCAATGTCGGCGATTATGGCGTCAACCTTATCGGAGCGTGTGCTCTCAACATTGCGGATAAAAAGTTCGTTGCCGCCGAGGCAAACCACCACATAGTCCGCTTTGAAACGGTCGGCATACTCCCTGAGTCTATGCGACTTGCCCCAACGTTCGGTTGTCGAGCCGTACCAAATTACAGTGTATAGCCGATGACCATTTGCGTGGGCATAGGCGGCAAAGCGCGGCGACAGTCCTTCGAGCATAGAGTCACCGACGAAGAGTATGGTCTTGGATGTAGTGTCGATTGGAGCAGCATCGTGTTTTAGCGATGGCACAGACTTTTCAGCGGCGGCTTGAACGGATTCTCTCGGCGAAATCTCAAGTTTCGCTATCGGATAACCAAAGATTTTCAAGTCGTCGAATGTCGACAGCAACAGCATCACGGCAAAAGCCACTGCCAACAGTGCCCATAGTCGCACATACGGCCATTTCATGGTTTTTTTACAATCAAGTATTAGTTTCCACTAAAAGTAGTGGTTAATATAATTTATTCATTATCGATATTTCCACCAAGTTTAGCTTCCCATTCCTCAATGGTTGGCATCGTGCCCTCCAACTTTTTCCAATTGCTCACCAACTTGAGGAGCAATTGTGCTATATGGTTGATATAAGCGGAAGAAATTCCTCATATATAGAAGATTTGTTGGAGAAAAGCAAGTCGCTTCTGAGTCCAACTCTTTTAAGTCATGGCTCAGATTTGAAAAGAACTTACTACCCCAACGAGTCTCTGCTTTTAGAGTAACAATGTCCCGACCCAAATCCCAATAGAATTTGAGCATTTCAGCATTGACTTTTACAGCTGCCTTGATTTGGCTCTGTCGGTAACGCTTGCTCAAGTCTTGAATCCATTGCAAGTAGTCTTTATCCAATATGCTTATCGGCCTTTTCATTTTTGTTACTTCTTTCCTACATTTTGGTTTAATCAAATACTGCTCTGTTATTCAACATCTTCTCTTCCAAACAGAGGCTCACCTTGCTACTCTCCTAATTCTATCGGCTTTTGATTTACCATTCTTTTTGAAATGGATACCGTAATATATACTAATCTTCTTTCTTCAACTCAAGCGCCTTGATTTCAGCGCGCTTGATGCTCTCCGGGTCATTTTTGTCGATGCCATATTTCTCCGGAGCGGGAATCTTCAACGTGGCGCCGACAGGAAGGTTGTCGGGGTCACTGATTACATCCTTGTTTTCCAGATAGATATAGATCCAGAAGGCATAATGCCCGTAGAACTTGCGGGAGATGTTGCTGAGATAAGCGGTATTAGTCACCGTAAACGTCTGCTCCTTGCCGGCAGCCGTTTTTTCCTGCTGCGGAGCAGTGTCGCGGTGCGGCTCTTCCTCAGCCTCAGCAGGTTTAATAGTGTCAGCAGCAACGGTGTCGGCCACTGTTGTTGATTCGGCCGTTGGTGCAACCGTAGCGGCTCTCGGAGCAAGCATTGCCGGCACAAGGAAATATGCAGCCGCAGCAAGCACAGCAGCAGTAGCAAATCCCGAAACAAAGCCCCATAGGAACCGATGTCCGCGAGGCGTTACAGGCTCGTCTTGCCACTCATCATCTTCGCTTTCATTCTCGGGCTCATCGTTGGTTTCCATTTGTTCTTCCACTGGCTCTTCTTCGTTGGGCACGGGCGGCGGAAGCACCTCTTCTTCAACGCTTTCCTCCTCAGTCTCAGCCTCGTTTTCTTCGCTTTCAGGCTCTTGTAACTCCTCTTCAGCGGGCAATTCGTCCGATGGTTCTTCTTCGGGTTTTTCCTCGCCGTCAAAGTCATCAGCAAGTTCCATCGGTTCAAAGCAGTCGAAAGCACCGTTTACAAATGCAGCAGCCTCTGCGTCAGCCTCAAACTGCACATTGCCGTCGGCCACAACGAATCGTCCTATACCTTTGAGCGTAGCCTCTCCGTTGGCAACCAGTTGGTCGCCCACCGCAGTAAACAGACTTTTCACAAAAGCCTTGCACAACTCCTCCGATTGACCAGTTGCCGACATAAGTTCGGCAACGACATCCTGCAACACAAGGGTTCTACTGCTTTCCATCACCGTCTCCTTTCTCCGCAATGCGGGTTCTCAAGATTGTACTTGGCTCGAAGCCAATGCTGATTTTTGGCGGGAAAAGCATCCGTTTGCCAGTCTCGGCATCCGTAGCCACATGTTCCACCGTCTTAACTCCCAAAATCTTTCCAAAACTCGGTATGGCCAAAGCGTCGAGCGCAGCACAGTGCTCTTTAGCCAACGATGCAAACGCGCCATAGAGCGCATTGACATCGGCCTCGCTACAGTTCAGTTGCCCAGCCAATTGAGCAACAAGTTCCTTATGTTGTTTGTCGTTAACCTTCATAGTCATAGGCAAAGTTAGTGCTTTCCCGCGAACACCGACAAAATTTGCCCCAAAAAGCAATGCCCGCAGCAAGAAGCATGCTGTAGAACTAACAACGCTACGACACTTGGGAATAGTGGCGGAAGAGGGCGCTGAAGGCATCACGCAGCTCGCGAGAGTCGGCAAGCAGCTCGTTGAGACTGGTCACCTTTGTCTGAATCAACTCCACAAGCATATTGTCACCAGCATAGAGTGCCAGCGCCAAATCGCGCCCAAGGGTAGCGCCAGCCAAACAATAGTCAGCCATATCGAGAAACCGTTGAGCCTCTGCCTCGCCTTTCACCGCTCGGTATCGGTCAGCCACAAGCAACAGAGCGGCATCGACATCGGCAACCGAAGCAAAGTCCTCGACCTCAATCGCCGACTGCTTGAGCACAGCAAACGTCTGAGCATGCTCCTCAACAGCGCCAGGCTGAAACGAGTCGTCGCAAAATGCGCTCAGGATTGCGTTGATTTGGCTACGGTTGTGATAGTGGGTAGAGATTAGACGTATTTCGTCACAAAGCGCCTCCTCGTTGTCGTTATCAGTTTCGTTCTCAGCCACAATCCGACCCAAGATGCGGCCCTTCGAAGTCAAGTCGAGAAGAGTCTCCCCCGACAGCAATTCGTCATTGCCGTCAGGCTGAGACGACGACAATCCAGCCATTGCCGTCATCGTTGAAATTGTACGGTAAGAATCATTCATGATAGGAATTAAAATAGTAAGGTTTTGATTGCAAATTTATGCACTAAACAGTATGTTACCAACACGTTACTAAAAATATTTTTGTTAAACAATTTTAAAGAGGCACTCATCCTAATGCCCAACTTTTCACCGCATTAGTTAAATGATATTAATTACATCGGCTCAGCATAGCCAATTGACATTTTCATAGTATTTTTACAAAATATGCGTTTTTATATCACCTTGAGCAAATGAAAAAAGCAATCATTGTGGGGGCAACCTCAGGCATCGGACTCGAAGTGGCGCGGGCACTCCGCCGCAGCGGTGTAGTGCTGGGCATAGCAGGCCGCAGAGAGGACAGGCTGGCGCAATTCTGTAGCGAGGCCGGCACAAAGGCCATCTATAGCGCTATAGATGTCACGACCACTGATGCCGCCGACCGTCTTGTCGCACTCGCTGACCGCATGGGCGGCGTCGACACCATCATCCTCGTGGCAGGCGTAGGCAGCCAAAACAAAAGTATGCAAGCGGACATCGAGTTGCAAACCACACAAACCAATGTGGTGGGCTTCACACGCATGATTTGCGCCGCATTTAACTACTTCAAGGCCAACGGCGGCGGCCACATTGCCGCAGTCAGTTCGATTGCCGGCACGAAGGGCCTCGGCATTGCACCTGCCTACTCGGCGACCAAACGCTTCCAGAACACCTACATCCAGTGCCTGGCGCAACTATCACGCATGACTGGAGCCAACGTAACATTCACCGACATCCGCCCGGGGTTTGTCGACACCGACCTCCTGCGCTCTGGCAGTTACCCGATGCTCATGAAGCCTGAATTTGTGGCAAAATGCATCGTGAAAGCCGTTGCCAGGAAAAAACGCATCGCCACCATCGACTGGCGCTACCGTCTGCTCGTGGCAGCATGGCGCTTGATTCCAGGATGGCTATGGGAACGATTGAAAATAACAAACTAAACGATAAATCGAGAAATGAAAAGAATCTTAGCAACAATCATCGTCGGCAGCGCCAGCGTGGCAGGCTTTGCAGCCACTCCGCTGTGGATGCGCGACGTGAGGATTTCGCCCGACGGCTCACAGATTGCCTTCTGCTACAAGGGCGACATCTACAAAGTGGCAACTACTGGCGGCAAAGCCGTGCAGTTGACCACCCAAGAGTCCTACGAGTCGACACCGGTATGGTCGCCCGACGGCACACAGATTGCCTTCGCCAGCGACCGCTACGGCAGCAACGACATCTTCATCATGTCGGCCGACGGCGGCCAAGCCAAACGCCTTACCACCAAGTCGGGCAGCGAAATTCCTGAATCGTTCACGCCCGACGGCAAAAGCATATACTTCTCCTCCAACAACCAGAAGCCGGCTTCGAGCGCGCTCTATCCAGGAGTGCTGTTGGAACTCTACAAAGTGTCGGTCGATGGCGGACGGCAGGAGCAAGTGCTTCCTACCCCGGCAGAGTACATCTCGTTTGCCAAAGACGGCAGCATGTTTGTCTATCAGGACCGCAAGGGCTACGAGGACATCTGGCGCAAGCACCACACCTCGTCGGTGACCCGCGACATCTGGAGTTACGACACCCGTAGCGGCAAGCACACCAACCTCACCAACCGCGGCGGCGAGGACCTCAGTCCAGTGCTGTCGGCCGACGGGGCAACGGTCTACTTCCTAAGCGAGCGCAACGGCGGCTCGATGAACGTCTACTCGATGCCTCTCACGCAGCCATCAGCGGCGAAGCAACTCACCCAGTTTGCCACCCACCCAGTGCGCTTTCTCAGTGTTGCTGACAACGGCCTAATGTGTTATACCTACGACGGCGCTATCTACACACAACGTCAGGGCGGACAGCCAGCGATGGTCAACATCGACGTGGTGCGCGACGACGAGTCGCTGCCAACCAAACTCACGTTTACCAACGGAGCAACGTCGGCAAGCGTGTCGCCCGACGGCAAGCAAGTGGCATTGACCGTCAGAGGCAACGTATTTGTCACCTCAACAGAGTTTGGCACCACCAAGCAGATAACCAGTACCGTTGAAGGCGAAGCCGATGTTGATTTCGGCGCCGACAACCGCTCACTCGTCTACGCCAGCGAGCGCAATGGCCGCTGGGGCATCTACACCGCAAAAATCAAACGCAGCGACGACCAGAATTTCCCTAACGCTACGCTCATCGACGAGCAGCCGCTTATCGCCGACACCCTCGCTGACCGCCAGTCACCTAAATTCTCACCAGACGGCAAGGAAGTGGCATTCATCGAGGACGAGTGTCGATTGATGGTTATCAACGTGGCGACAAAGGCTGTGCGCCAAGTTACCGACGGCTCGCAATGGTTTATGGGCAGCTTCAACTACTCATGGTCGCCCGACGGCAAATGGTTTGCCCTCGAGATTATCGGCAACGGTCACGACCCGTATTCCGACGTGGCTATCGTGAAAGCCGATGGTAGTGCCACACCAGTCAACATCACCGGAAGCGGATATTTCAGCCAACAGCCACGATGGGTGCTCGACGGCAACGCAGTGCTCTTCATCACCGACCGCTACGGCATGCGCAGCCATGCTTCGTGGGGCTCGCTCAACGACGTGATGCTCGTGTTTATGAACAAGGACGCCTTCGACAAGTACCGCCTCAACAAAGAGGACTATGCCCTATTGAAGGATCTTGAGAAAGAGCAGAAGAAGAATGCTGAAAAGGCTGAAGCAGCGAAGAAAGACAAGAAAAAGAAGGACGACAAAAAAGGCGAGAAGAAGGACGACAAAAAGACCATCAACGTTGAACTCGACGGCCTTCAGGATCGCATTGTGCGCATCACGCCAAACTCGTCGGAAATCTCCGATGCCATCATCGACGCTGACGGCGACAACCTCTACTATCTCTCTGCCTTCGAGGAAGGCTACGACTTGTGGAAACTCGACCTGCGCAAGAAGAGCACCCAGTGCTTAAAGAAACTCGACACTTCTGCCGCATCGTTCGACATCCAAAAGGACGGCAAATGCATCTACGTGCTCGGTAGCCGCACGATGCAAAAAATCACCACGGCATCCGACAAGTTGGAGAAAATTAACTATACGGCTGTAATGAAGATGGACCTTGCGAAAGAACGTGAATATATGTTCGACCACGTTTGCCGCCAGGAGGCACGCCACTTCTACAACACGAATATGCACGGAGTGGACTGGCCGATGATGACTGCCGCCTACCGCAAGTTCTTGCCTCACATCAACAACAACGCCGACTTTGCCGAACTGCTCAGCGAGATGCTCGGCGAACTTAACGTGTCGCACACCGGCGGCCGCTACCGTCAGGCAGCAAAAGGCGACGCCACTGCCAACCTCGGCCTCTTCTACGACCTCTCCTATGAGGGCAAGGGCATGAAGGTTGACGAGGTTCTCACCGGCGGCCCGTTTGACAGAGCGACGTCGAAGGTGAAGAAAGGTACAATCATCGAGAAAATCAACGGTGAAGAAATCGGCGAAAACACCGACTTCTATTCTCTTCTCAACGGACTTTCAGGCGAAAAGATTCTCGTGTCGCTCAACGATGGCGGTACTCGCTGGGACGAAGTGGTGAAACCTATCTCATCAAGCGAATACAACCTGTTGCTCTACAAACGCTGGGTTAAGCAACGCGCTGACGACGTGGACCGATGGTCGAACGGCCGCCTGGGCTACGTTCACCTCGAGTCGATGGACGACGAGAGTTACCGCACTGTCTATTCCGACGTACTCGGCAAGTACTACAAGAAAGACGGTATCGTAATCGACACCCGCTTCAACGGCGGCGGTCGCTTGCATGAGGACATCGAAATCCTGTTTAGCGGTGAGAAATACCTCACCCAAGTGTACCGCGGACGCGATGCGTGCGACATGCCAAGCCGCCGTTGGAACAAGCCATCGATCATGGTGCAAGGCGAAGCCAACTACTCGAATGCGCACGGCACGCCGTGGGTCTACAAGCACATGCATCTCGGCAAACTCGTTGGCGCACCAGTGCCAGGCACAATGACAAGTGTGTCGTGGGAACGCTTGCAGGACTCGTCGCTCATCTTCGGCACGCCGGTAATCGGCTACCGCACCGCAGAGGGCAACTACCTCGAGAATTCGCAACTCGAACCTGACATCTTCGTTCTCAACACGCCTGAAGATGCAGTGAAAGGCTACGATGCTCAGTTGAAAGCCGCTGTCGACGAACTCCTGAAGGAAATCGACGCGAAAAAGTAACACACGACCAATAAAACAGCCATAAGGGGAAGCGATGCCGACCGCATTGTTTCCCCTTATGCTATTAATAATGCGCACGTTGCGTTGAAAAAACTTCGCAAATTGTTTGTCGGTTGAAAAATTAGTCGTAAATTTGCACGCCATTACAGAAGTCGCCTTTTACCAGCGGCGCGTAACTTTGTAATAATTAAAAAGATATAGAAATGAAAAAAGACATTCATCCATCCAACTACCGCGAAGTTGTTTTCAAAGATATGTCGAACGGCGAAACATTCATCACTCGCTCGACTGTCGCTGCAAAGGAAACTATCGACATCGACGGCGTTACTTATCCGCTTGTAAAACTCGAAATCACAAGTTCTTCTCACCCATTCTTCACTGGCAAGCAGAAGTTGGTCGACACAGCAGGTCGCGTGGACAAGTTCATGAGCCGCTACGGAAAGGTTCGCAAATAAGACATAGATACACTTCCTACTTTATATAAGGACATTGAAAGTGTGTTCTTGCGTAGTTGCATATACGCCAGAACACAC
>CAVEIP010000040.1:0-3596 GCA_963615935.1 [Ruminococcus] lactaris
CGTATTTTATTTATTTCAGCGATTTTTATCTGTCTTGCATTGCGAGTTTCAGCGATGGAAGTTACGATAACAGTTCCCGTTGCAGGATCTTTGCCCTATGTCCTAAAGCAACAATGCGATTGGGAAAATGTCACATCTCTGACCGTGTATGGAGAGATTAATGATGACGACTGCGAATTTTTGCGGATAATGGCTCGAGGCAAGAAGGGATCTTCTGAGGAAACGCTTGAATATTACGATGACTCAGAGAAAGGCTCACTGCAAATACTAGACCTTGGCAATGCTACATTTAAGGGGAAAACTTGCTCGTTTCCTGCAACTGAGCTTACAAAGCTAACTTTCCCTCTGATAGAAAAAGGTTCCAGCGTCGATTGCATTGGCTCCGAAACGTTCAAATATTGCAACAATTTAGAGGAAGTTGACATGTCAAAATATTTGAGTATTATTACAATTGACGAAAAAGCATTTTATAAGAAGGACGGGAATTTGAAAAATTTAAGGAAGATTGTACTTCCTCCAAATGTTAAATACATTAATCATGATGCTTTTTATGGGGATTTTCATGTTAGCAAACTTCCTTCATCATTGTCGATAATAGAGTATGATGCATTTAAATTATGCACAATTGATGAAGCAGAATTGGGCCATATACCTGATATAAGTTCGTGTTTTAAGAGTTGCACGTTGCCTGAAAAAATGAAATTAAGCTTATTTCGTGTCCGGGGTTATAGTATAATTCAAAATTGTTACGGACTTAAGGATTTAACGCTAGTATATGACGTAAAAGGATCATCCTCTATAGATAGATATGCGACACTAGCCGATTATGCGTATGACCTTGAAACATTAAGTGTCAATATTTCAAGAGAATCCGAGCTTTATAGGAATCCGTCACAATATCTAACGGTTTATGGATGCCCTCAATTAAAGAAGATTACGCTTAATGCTCCAATGTTTAGTTATGCATATGAAAGTGGGTGCCCCAATATTGAATCTGTTATATTTGACTGCCTCGAGACAGACGGGATCGTGGAATTGAAAACGCAATCTCTGTCGGATAAGAAAAAGTTGAAATTTTATGGACCGGACTATTCTTCAACAAGGAAAGGATATATGACTAGCGACGGAGCGTTGTTCTACGGCAATGGCTCATCGACAATACTACAGTTTGTCCCCCGTTCTGTTGAAACGTATACGATTCCTGAAAGTTGCAGCAGATTTGAGATAGGCGCATTTGATGACTGTACAGACCTCCGCGACTTGAACGTCAGCAATGCGGATTTTGATGAATCCTTTTGGTTTAGTTTCGATTATATAAACCGAAACGTCACGCTTGGCGAAAGGAGCAGGTATTATGTAGAGTCGGATGTCGTTTATCGCAAGTCAGAGGACTTGCTGTCGCTCATAGAACTTGTCAGATACCCGTCGCAGAAAGGAATTGGCTCCGAATATAGGGTTGAACGGCCGTTCTATAAAGACGCTTATCTTGGCGAGCATCCAGAATTGACAGAAGTTAGAATAGCAAGCAACATTACAGATGTTACTGGTCTTTTCCCGGATGCGGTAAATTTAAAGGTTATAGAATTTGAGGCCGATCGTCCGCCGCTTGTTTCCGATGCAGAGAACACGCTGAACGTGATGGTGGCGAATGCAAGTTTGCCAGGCTATTGCATCAAAGTGCCAAAGGGATCGGGTGCATATTATTACGCAAACACGTTTTGGCGGCAATTCCAGATAATGGAATATGACTCAGTGACGGACGTACCCGTTGACGGACTTCAGGTACACATAAACGGACGGGAACTGTCAGTCAGCGGTCTGACCGACGGAAACAATGTGGAGATTGTAAACGCCATGGGACAGATGGTGTATGCAGGGCCAGAAACCACAGTCACGCTTCCATCCGCTGGGATTTATATTGTGCGTGTAGGCGCGGCAGTGCGGAAAGTGGTTGTGGAATAATGTCTCCTTTTTGCGGGAGTCGTAAAGATGGCGGGAACGGGCGAGAAGCCGTAGATGAGTCAAACAACAAACTTTAAATAAAATTTTGTTGTTTGAAAAGTGCAAACGTAGTAACTTTGCAACGGAATAAAGAAATTTTTCTGCAACAAATTATTCTTTAATATATTGTAATATTATGGTCAATTTCAAAGATCTTGGTCTCGTGAACACTCGCGAGATGTTTGCCAAGGCAATCAAAGGAGGTTATGCAATCCCAGCATTCAACTTCAACAACATGGAGCAGCTTCAAGCAATTATCCAAGCAGCTGCTGAAACAAAATCACCGGTAATCCTTCAAGTGTCGAAAGGTGCGCGTAACTATGCAAACCAGACTCTTCTCCGCTATATGGCAGAAGGTGCCGTTGAATATGCAAAGGAACTTGGTTGGGAGCGTCCACAAATCGTGCTTCACCTCGACCACGGCGATAGCTTCGAGCTTTGCAAGTCGTGTGTAGACTTCGGTTTCTCTTCAGTGATGATTGACGGTTCACACCTTCCATACGAGGAGAACGTAGCATTGACTAAGAAGGTCGTTGAATACGCTCACCAGTTTGACGTAACTGTTGAAGGTGAACTTGGTGTATTGGCAGGCGTTGAGGACGAGGTTTCTTCTGACCACCACACATACACTGACCCAGAAGAGGTTATCGACTTTGCTACTCGCACAGGTTGCGACTCATTGGCAATCTCAATCGGTACTTCTCACGGTGCTTACAAGTTCACTCCAGAGCAGTGCCACATCGACGAGAAGACAGGCCGCATGGTTCCTCCTCCATTGGCATTCGACGTGCTCGACGCAGTTATGGAGAAACTTCCTGGATTCCCAATCGTGCTTCACGGTTCATCTTCAGTTCCACAAGAGGAAGTTGACACAATCAACAAGTTTGGCGGTGCATTGAAGGCAGCTATCGGTATTCCAGAAGAGGAGCTCCGCAAAGCAGCTAAGTCGGCAGTTTGCAAAATCAACATTGACTCTGACAGCCGTCTTGCAATGACAGCAGCTATCCGTCAAGTGTTTGCAGAGAAGCCAGCTGAGTTCGACCCACGTAAGTACCTCGGTCCGGCTCGCGACAACATGAAGAAGCTCTACATGCACAAGATCAAATACGTGCTCGGCAGCGAAGGTAAGGCTGAATAATCCGACTGCGTAGAAAGATATATTCCCTCTATTTTAATCCCGGCAGGTTCCGCCCGTCGGGATTTTTTTTGCGCTCGCCCAGGGGGGCCGGCTGGGCGCAAAAAAGTCCGGAGCGGGTAGATACACAGTGACTTGCGCGCCTGTAGGCGACGTTGCAGGGGTGTCTTTGTATGGAAATGGGACGTGGCGTTCTTACAGCACGCAAATACTTGGTAGGTAGCCTAGCCCCAGGCTGAAGCCATGGGGTTTAGAATATTTCGCCTCTTCGAGGCTCACACATTTGTTCCGTGTGCTTCTAAGGTAGAGCATTAGATAATACGCTCTGTAAGGATAAAACAACAGTAGCGATGGTGATTTGTATTGCTTTCAGCCTATTTCTTCTATCCTCAGACTTTTTCTACTGAGCCGATTTTATCCAATCGATTGGATAAAATGCCATTTAATTAGTGAATCCGAG
>CAVEIP010000040.1:3635-5646 GCA_963615935.1 [Ruminococcus] lactaris
TGACTCTGACCTCGCTCTACAACATTATCGACAGTATCTTTATCGGTCATGGCGTAGGACCGATGGCGATTTCTGGATTGGCCATCACGTTCCCGCTGATGAACCTTCTGATAGCGTTCTGTACGCTGGTGGGCGTGGGCGGCGCCACGATTTCGTCTATCCGTCTTGGACAACGCGACCATAAAGGTGCAGAGGAAATTCTCGGCAATGTGGCTATCCTTTGCCTCATCAATGCCTTTATCTACGGAGGCATCACGGTGCTGTTTCTCGACGAGATACTGCGCTTCTTCGGCGCGAGCGACGCCACGTTGCCCTATGCGCGCGACTTTATGCAAGTAATCTTGCTCGGCACGCCGGTGTCCTACATGATGATTGGCCTCAACAACGTGATGCGCGCCACGGGCTATCCCAAGAAAGCGATGCTCTCTTCGATGTTCTCCGTGGGTTGCAACATCGTGCTGGCACCGATATTCATCTTCGTGCTTGACTGGGGTATCCGCGGAGCGGCACTTGCCACACTGCTGTCGCAGACGGCAGCGTTGGTGTGGGTGTTGCACCATTTTCTTGACAAGAACACCTATGTGCGCCTGCATCGCTCTACGCTCAAATTGCGCAAGCGCATCGTCAAGCAGATTTTCAGCATCGGTATGTCGCCGTTTATCATGAACATCTGCGCTTGTTGCATTGTGATTTTCATCAACTACCAGTTACTCACCTACGGCAATGACTATAGCGTAGGCGCTTTCGGCATTGTCAACCGCGTGCAAATGCTGTTTGTGATGATTGTAATGGGCATTGCCCAAGGCATGCAGCCAATTACCGGCTACAACTTCGGCGCTGGGCGCATTGACCGTGCGCGTCGTAGCGTGACGCTCGGTGTGGTTGCCGGCTGCACTATGACCACCCTCGGCTTCGTCTTTGGTGTGTTTTTCCCAAACTTGCTCGTGGGACTCTTCACTGATAGCGATCTCCTCATTCAGCAAGCCTCCAAAGCCTTGCGCATCAGTATGCTCGCTTTCCCGATTGTTGGCGCGCAGATAATAATCTGCCAGTTCTTCCAGTCGATAGGCAAGGCCACCATAGCCATCTTCCTGTCGCTGTCGCGCCAGTTGGTGTTCCTTCTGCCAGGACTCGTGCTACTGCCGTTGTGGCTTGATGTTGACGGCGTGTGGGCAAGTATGCCGGTGAGCGACTTCCTTGCCACAGCCATAGCCGTGGCGATGTTTATTTATCAGGTGGGTAAGTTCCGCCGCCAATACCAAGCATAAATGCCATGGAAAAGAAAAGCGTAGGCGAGATTATCCGGTTTGCCATAGTCGGCACGAGCAACTTCGTGATTATTATGGTCGTGGCATGGCTTCTGGCAGAGCAAGTTGGCATCAATTTCTATGCAGCCAACTGTGTGGCGTATGTGCTCGCCTTCGTCAACAATTTCTACTGGAACAGGGTGTGGGTGTTTAAGTCGCGCAGCACCGCCGTGCGCCGGCAGTTTCTGCTGTTTCTCACCGCCTACGCTGTGGCGTATCTCGTGCAACTCGCCACGGTGGCGCTACTCAAACAGGTTGGTGGCGTCGAAGAGAATCTTGCCAACTTCATTGGCCTTTTCCCCTTCGGAGCGACAAACTTCATAATGAACAAATTCCTTACATTTCAAAAATAGAATTTTTTTAGAACGGTGGGCGGCCGCCAGGAGGAGGCCCCATTGGGCGGCGGCTCTGGTTGCCGTTTTTGTTGCTGTCCTTCGGCATGTCCGGCGGACGGTTGCCGTCGGGACCGAAGCCGTCGTAGTTGATATCCTTTTCCGTGGTGCCTTTTCCGAGACGCGTGAAGCGGTAGGAGAACGACAGCATGAAATAGCGCGTCACGGTGTTGAACTGTCGGTCCTCGATGTAGTTTGCAGTCACGTTGCGCGACACGTTTTTCTTCTGTTGCAACAAGTCGTATGCCTTGATGGCGATTGTTGCCGACTTGTTTTTGAGAAACTCGTAGGAGAGCGACGCGTTCCAGAGCC
>CAVEIP010000040.1:5656-16621 GCA_963615935.1 [Ruminococcus] lactaris
CGCTATAGGTGATGTCTGAGCCGATGGAAAGTCCGAACGGAGTGTAGTAGTTTGCGTTGAACGAGCCGCCGTAGGTGTGGATGTCGCGGTTGGCAGTCTGCAGACTGTTGCGCGTTTGCTGGAAGTTGTAGTATGGACGAAGTTCCACGTCAACGATGTCGGTGCGGAAGGCGATGCTTGGCGTTTCGCTGAGCATCAGTGTACCCGAGCGGTTCTCTTCCCCATTGTTGAAGCCCACGGTGCGCGAGTAGCGCGCAAACACGTTGTTTGTCCATCGCCATCCACGGTTGCCGATAGGCGAGGTGTACATCATCATACCGTCGGCGTTCCACACACCGTTAACATTGTCGTAGGTAGAAGTCTGCTTACCCGTAGTTGCATCGTAGACCGTTTTCGACACGATACTGTTTTGCGTCACGTTGATGCTACCGAAAGCCATGATGCTGCTTTGCCGCTGCTGGTTAAAGTTGTTGTAGCGAATAGACACGCGGTGGTTGAACGACGGCACCAAATTGGGGTTACCCACAACGATGCGCGACGGGTTGCTCAGGTCGGGTACCGGTTGGAGTTGCGTCATTGAAGGCGATGATGAACGTCCGCGATAGTCGATGGCAAGAGAGTTGGTCTTCGACACAGTGTAGCGGAAACGCAGATAAGGAGAGTAGTTCCACACCCAGCGCTCAGGGATGTCCTTCTCATTGTTGATAAGATTCTTGCTACGCATCATCGTAGGGTCGACAGAGAAACCCACATTGAGGCGGTATTTCTTGCGGTTCTGCTTGAACCCGATGCGCACCTGCTGAGTGAATTGGTCGTTGCGGAAACGGTTGCTCTGGTCCTCGTCGAGCACGCCGCTCTCCTCCGCCAGTGTGTTTGCCACAACGTGGTTAGTCACGATGCCGTAGTTGTCCTCAAGCAGTTGCACCGCCCGCGACGAGTCGTACTCGCGGTCCACGTTGTAGACCAACTTGTCGGCATTGTTGAAGTAGTAGTTCATGCGGTAGGAGAACGTGAGGAAGCGGGCGTTCTTGATGTTGCCCAGCGGCTCAGTCCAAGTGAGTCGCGCTCCAGCACGACTTGTCCACTGATGGTTGTCGGTATACTGGTCGCGAGTTTCGTCCTGGTCAGGCTGAAGGAAGTAATGGTTTACGGAATAGGTCGTTTCGTCCTCCTTCGTGTTGCTGTATTTGTAGGTGACCTGAGTGGAGAACGAGCGCCCGGGATGCGAGCGGAACTTGTAGTTGTAGACCAACTCGCCGCCGATGTCGTAACTTGTACCGCTGCTTGCCACAGTGTTCTGCGAATCGTTGACCTTCGTCTGCGCGGCGTCGCCGGCAAGCAACTCGCTGCCCGAGGTCTTGTTGCTCTTGTTGACCATAAACGACGGGCGGAAATCCAGAGTGTTGAGCGAATCCACCTGCCATTGCAGACGGAAATTTCCTGTAACGTTGTGCGTGCGGTCGAGCGCGTTGCTCCATGAGTTTTCGTAACTCGTAGAGTCGGGAAACAAATACTGCTTGTTGCTGCTCTGTAGGGTTTTCTGGCGGCTGTGGGAAATCATCACATCGCCGCCCGCACGAAATTTCTCCTCGTTGCCCACGTTGAAGTTGAAGCCCACGTTTTGCGCGTCGTTGACACCGTCGGTGCCCCCGAAGCGGCTGAAGCGTCCGTTGCCTGGCATTGAGAACGACATCTCGTTGATGTTGTTGGCATCGGCTATGATAGAAAACTGGTTGTCGTTGACGAAGCGGTTAATCATCATGTTGCCGCTGTAGCGACCGTCGGTGCCGTAGCCGATGGTGGCGTTGCCAAACCATCCCTGCTTCATACCCTTCTTCACCGTGAGGTTGATAACAGTCTCGTCCTCACCGTCGTCAACACCAGTGAGGCGCGCAAGGTCGCTCTTGCGGTCAATCACTTGCAATTTGTCGACCATGTCCACCGGTATGTTGCGCGATGCCACTTTCGCATCGTCAGAAAAAAACTCCTTGCCGTCGACGAGAATCTTCGTCACCTCCTTGCCCTGCGCCGTAATCTTGCCGTCGCTGCCCACTTCCACGCCCGGCAGACGCTTCAGCAGGTCCTCAACCACGGCATTAGGCTGAGTCTTGTAGGAGTCTGCATTGTATTCCACCGTGTCCTGCATCACCTTTACCTCCGCGCGCACAGCCGTAACCTCCGCCTCGCGCAGCACCACTGTGTTTTCCTTCACGGCAATCTTGCCAAGGTCCACAGCCTCGTTGCTCACGCTGAACGGAACTTTTTTCGACTCGTAGCCAACATAAGAGATGCGGGCCACGTACTTGCCGCGCGCCACGCCTGTGATGCGGAAGCGTCCGTCGGTGTCGCTCACAGTGCCTTTCACAAGGCTACTGTCGCGCGCCGATAGCAGTTGTACGGTAGCGCTGATTAGCGGCGATTGGTCGGCGTTGTCAACGAGGACGCCTTTCACATCGGCAGCCATCGCTGTCAGCGAATATATTAGCGATAAAAATAGTATCAATGTAAGGATTTTGCTTCTCATACGATATTCAATTAGACAAACAAATGTAGTTAAATGTGCTCAAAATTCAATTTCGGAATAGACAAAGTTGTTAAATGTGCGTATCTTTGTGAATCATTTAATTTTTATTTAGAAATTTTGGAATGAAGGAATTCATAAAAATCCTGCGGCGCTTTGTCCCGCCCTACAAGAAATATCTGTTCCTCAATATTTTCTTCAACATCCTTGCAGCAGTGCTCACACTGTTCTCCTTTGCACTCATTATCCCGATTCTCGAGATGCTGTTTATGGGCGACAAGGGCGTGGTGTACCACTTCATGGACTGGGGCTCTGGCTCGCTGAAGGATGTGGCTATCAACAACTTCTACTATTCGGCATACTATTGCAAGACCCAACTCGGACCGTCGCTCACACTGATGCTCCTTGCTGTGGCACTTGTGATTATGACCGGCTTCAAGACCGGCGCCACCTATCTTAGCCTCTACTATCTTATCCCTATACGGTCGGGCATTGTGCGCGACATCCGCAACTTTGTCTACGACAAGATTCTCACCCTGCCCATTGGCTTCTTCTCAAGCGAGCGTAAGGGCGACGTGATGGCCCGCATGTCGGGCGACGTGGCAGAGGTGGAAAACTCCATTATGGCTTCGCTCGACATGATGTTTAAGAACCCCATAATGATTGTGGTGTGCCTCGGTATGATGATTACCATCAGTTGGCAACTCACAGTGTTTGTGTTTGTGCTTCTGCCGATTGCTGGCCTTGTGATGGGGCGCATTGGCAAGCGATTGAAGCGCACGTCGCTCGTCGGTCAGCAACAGTGGGGCACACTGATGGCAACCATTGAGGAGACCCTCGGAGGCTTGCGCATCGTCAAGGCATTTAACGCCGAACACAAGATGAGCCAGCGCTTTCACGGCGAGAACCAGCAGTTCTACAACACCTCAAACCGCATCAACCGCCGCCAGTCGCTTGCCCACCCGATGAGCGAATTTCTCGGCACGCTGACCATTGCCATTGTACTTTGGTTTGGCGGTACGCTTATCCTCTCCGGCAACAACATCATCGACGCGCCGACGTTTATCTACTACATGGTGATTTTCTATAGCATCATCAATCCCGCCAAGGACCTTTCGAAGGCGGTCTACTCCGTGCAGAAGGGATTGGCGTCGATGGAGCGCATCGACAAAATCCTCAGAGCCGACAACCCAATCAAAGACCCAGCACAGCCAAAGGCTCTGCCCGACAGCAACTACGACATTGCCTACAACAACGTTAGTTTCCGCTACGGTCAGGATTGGATTATCAAGGACGTAAGCCTCACCATCCCTTACGGTAAGACGGTGGCGCTCGTAGGGCAGTCGGGCAGCGGCAAGTCGACCCTTGCCGACTTGTTGCCGCGATTCTACGATGTGCAGCAAGGCGAAATCACCATTGGCGGCACAAATATTCGCGAGTTCCGCGTTAAGGACCTCCGCGCGCTGATGGGTAACGTCAACCAAGAAGCAATTCTCTTCAACGACAGTTTCTATAACAACATAACCTTCGGCGTGGACAACGCCACGCCCGAGCAGGTAGAAGAGGCGGCGCGCATAGCCAACGCACACGACTTCATCATGGAGACCGAGCAAGGCTACGACACCAACATCGGCGACCGCGGCTGCCGCCTTTCCGGTGGCCAGCGCCAACGCATCAGCATAGCCCGCGCCATTCTCAAAAATCCGCCAATCCTCATCCTTGACGAGGCGACCTCCGCCCTCGACACCGAGAGTGAGCGCCTTGTGCAAGAAGCACTCGACCGACTGATGAAGAACCGCACCACGCTGGTCATTGCCCACCGGTTGTCGACCATCCGCAATGCCGATCAGATTTGCGTGATGAACGAAGGGCAGATTGTGGAGCGCGGCACCCACGATGAACTCATCGCGCTCAACCGCTACTACAAGAAACTCGTAGACATGCAAAAATTCTGATTATGAAACACCGCATTGCCATCCTCGCCTCGGGCGCCGGCTCCAATGCCGAAAACCTTGCCCAGTATTTCCGCGTGTCGGACGTGGGAGAGGTGGCTTTGCTCCTTACCGACCGCGACGCACCTGTAACGGAGCGCCTGCGCCCCTACGGTGTGCCCTCGCGGCTCATTCCCCGCAAGGAGTGGCGCGAGAACCCGTCGACGGTTGTCGAAGCACTGGAAGAAGCACGGATAGACTTCATTGTGCTGGCAGGATTTCTAACGGTAGTGCCGTTCGATGTGATAAAACGTTACCACGGCAGAATAGTCAACGTGCACCCCTCGCTGCTACCTAAGTATGGCGGCAAAGGAATGTGGGGCATGAATGTGCACCGTGCAGTCATTGCCAACGGCGAGACAGAGAGCGGAATAACAGTGCATCTGGTGGACAACGGTGTAGACACAGGAAAAATCTTAGCGCAGTTCCGTTGCCCAATAGAGCCTAGTACATCGCCAGAGGCCCTTGCCCAGAAAATTCACGAACTCGAACAGCGCCACCTTCCCTCGGTAGTGGAACGATGCCTCATCGACTTAATTTGACATCATAGGATAGTGCATAAAAAACGGAGCCACAGTTTCTCACGAAACCATGACTCCTCCTAAACACTATCACCTATGTTCAAATTTTACGTGTATTTCTGACGAGTTTATGCTGAATATGCTTTCAGGAAGGCCTCAGCCTTGTCTGTGTAGATGTACTCAATGTCAGTGAGCGGACGGTCGCCGAAGGTGGCATACTGCAGCACCTGGATGGCGGCAAACTGCTTGTCGGCGGAGTAGTAGCAGTCGAGGTGCACCTTGCTGATGTCGCTGGTGCGGAAGTCGGCTATCGAAGTGTTGTCCTCGAGAAGTTTGCGCAGTTGCGGCATCTGGTCTATGGCGTAGTCGCGGGTGGTGCGGCGCACGGCGCTGCCTGTAGGGGTGTAGACCCAGTGGCGTAGGTTGAAGAGTAGCAGGATGAGTCCAACGGCAGTCACTGCCCAGCCGCAGAAGAGGCGGAGCATGTTGAGGTTCGACTTAGGGTCGGCAGTGGAGAGCAGAAACGAGATTGCCAGTCCGGCAGCGACGATAATCACGCCGCAGGTCACTGTCTTAGGGTTTACTACTTTCTTGAGGTCTTTACAGTTGTCGTAAGTGAGAATATTGTTTGTTGATTCCATTTCTTTTTTGTTGTTAGTGGTGGTGCTGCAAACGATGCGGCATCACGGATTAGTACATTAAAATTGTTGGGATTGGGGTGCGATGCGGCGGGGATACATTAATCCACGCGACGGCATACGCCTCCGCTGCTGAAAAAGGATGGAATCAGTCTAAATGATTATGTGCCGGATGGCATAGACATAGCCGCTATGGCTGCTCGGCTCCGAGCAGTGGTGGCGGAATGTGGTGAAGGCAATGAGGGTGGACAGACTGTTGCATTGCAACGCCTCTTTGATTTTGTCGCGCAGGATGCGCTGCCATTGCCATTGGTTTGTGCGTAGTTGCACCTCCGACTGCGCCGTGTAGACTTCGAATCCGCTATTGCCAACGCTTGCAGCCTGAAGGTCGATGCCCAGGCGCGTGCCGATTTCGGATTTCGGCGCATCCGAGTGGTTGTCGGACAACGTCATCGCCGCCTCCGGACACACTGTGTGCACGCGCTGCGAATGCGACGCACTCGTGCAAGCCACAGCCATCAGTTGTAGCAACACCACGGTTAATATTACGGCAATACGTTGTTTCATAGAAATTGCTCTATATGGTGCAAAAATAGTTATAATCAGTTGATATAGCCTAATGTCTGCACTGAAATTTTTTTGTGAGTTCGCCAATTCGGCAAATTTGAGTAATTTTGTGTTGAAGCATCAAGGATGCTGAATGATTTGACGAAAATAAAGAAAGACTATAGATATGTTTTCAGGAATTGTTGAAACAGCAGCCACAGTGGTGGCATTGAAGAAGGACGGTGGCAACCTCCACATCACGATGAAGTGCGACTTTGCCGATGAGTTGAAGATTGACCAGTCGGTGGCCCACAATGGTGTGTGCCTCACGGTGGTCGACCTCCCAGGCGACGGCACGTTTACCGTGACCGCCATCCAAGAAACCCTCGACCGCTCAAACCTTGGCCTGCTGAAGGCGGGCGACCTCGTGAACCTCGAGCGCAGCATGGTGATGAACGGCCGTCTGGACGGTCACATCGTGCAAGGCCACGTAGACCAGACCGCAGTGTGCAGCGAGATGCGCAACGCTGATGGCAGCCACTATTTCAAGTTTACCTATACCGTCGACCCCGACATGGCACGCAAAGGCTATGTAACGGTGGAGAAAGGCTCCGTCACGGTCAACGGCGTAAGTCTCACGGTGTGCAACTCCCAGCGCGACAGTTTTGAGGTGGCAATCATCCCTTACACCCTTGAACATACCAACTTCTGCCGCATCAAGCCTGGCACGGTAGTCAACATCGAATTTGACATCATCGGCAAATACCTTAGCCGATTGATGGAATTTTCAAAATAAACGTATGGCAATGGCCAACGCAAAACCATCAAAATTGCGGTGCTGGATTGAAGCCACACGCTTGCGCACACTCCCCGTATCGACAGCCGGCGTGGTGCTTGCTTCGGGCTATGCCTGCCTGCACCATTCGTTCCGGTGGGTGCCCGCCTTGCTGTGCTTCGTCTTTGCCCTATTGGCGCAAGTGGCATCGAACTTTGCAAACGAGTACTTCGACTACCGTAACGGCTCCGACAAGAAAGGGCGCGAAGGCTTCCGCCGCGGCGTCACTGAGGGCGACATCTCGCCGCGTGCCATGCTCACGGCAACCCTTGCCACACTCGCCTTGGCGTGTGCTGTGGGCTGTGGCATGATCCCATTTGGAGGGTGGAAACTCATACCGATAGGCATCGTCATCGCACTGTTTGCTCTCGCCTATAGCGCCGGCCCTTGGCCTCTGTCGCGCGTGGGATTGGGCGACGTTGCCGTACTGGTGTTTTTCGGCCTCGTGCCAGTGTGCCTCACGTTCTATCTGCAAGTAGGCATGGTTACCACTGACGTGGTTATGGCTTCATTGGCTGTGGGTTTGATGGGATGCAATGTGTTGATTGTGAATAATTACCGCGATATGGAGGACGACGCTGCAGCGGGCAAACGCACCACCGTGGTGCGCTTCGGCAGAGGCGTGGCAGTTGGAGCGTATCTCGCCTTCGGACTTGCCGCCATAGCACTCACGTCGCCGCTATGGACCGCTGCGGCATGGTATGCCATCGCGCCCGCGGCATATCTTTTTCTGCATCTTGCCATATGGCGCAAAATCCGCGCTAACCGCGGCGCCGCGCTCAATCCGCTTCTTGGCGCCACCGCCCGCAACATGCTCATCTATTCGCTGTTGCTCCTCGTGTTGTGTCTGCTATAGGCGCTTGTACTGGTTGGGCGTCATGCCCGTGTGGTGCTTGAAGTATTTTCCGAAAAACGACTGGTTGGGGAAGTTGAGGCTATATGCCACCTCCTGCACATTCATCGTGGAATATTTCAGAAGGTTTTTAGCCTCGAGGATAACGTAGTGGTTGATCCATTCGGCGGCAGTCTGTCCGCTAGTGCGCTTGATCAGTGTGGTGAAGTATTTTGGCGACAGGTGCATTTGATCGGCATAGAATCCCACGCTGCGTTCCTTCTTGTAGTGGGCGCTGAGCAAGATCATAAATTCCTTGAAATAGCCCGCATTTTTGCTGAAAGCCTCTTGGTTGAGCGCACGACTTTCGTCGATGTTCTTGTCGATGGCGCGCCCCACCTTGAAGAAAAGTGCCGTGAGGAGGCAGCGCAGTATGTCGGTCGAAAGGGCATCCTCCTCATTGTTGCGTATTTCGTGGGCAACCGCATCCACAATACCCTCCGTCTCGGCAAACTGCGGCGCGTCGAGGTGCATGCACTGCGCATATTTCAGCGCAAGCAGCTTCTGCGCCACAGGTTTCACGTCGAGATTCATAGTGCGGATGAGGTCGAGGTCGATAACCGCCACCTGCACTGTGCAGTCCTTGATGTCGTCGGCACGCATTATCTGACCTGGGAAATTCACGTAGAGAGTGCCGGGCGTGAGTACAAACTTCTCGGAGTTGGTCACGATGGTCACTTCGCCGCTGTCGCAGCAAATAAGGATAAACGCATTGACGCTGAACGGGTGCACAAACGAGATGTCGACGTGCTCCACGCCAACCGAAGAGCGGCGGCCGATGAGCAGTCCTGGACGATAAACATCGTCCTTGTCGGGCTTGAAAATCGACGTGAGTTTGTCGAGTGTCAGGCATGGTATGTCTTTGACCAGATCCTCTTCCATACTGTGTTGCAATTGGTTTGTAGGGCAAATTTACAATAAAAATCCGTCAACAATCACATATTGACGGATTTTTAGTAACAAATAGGACAACCCCTTTGGATTCCTACGACTACACAAGGTCGAAATAGCCGTCAAGCCAAGTCCATGCATCTTGGCGGAAGCGGTAGGTGCCGTCGGCGGGCATGCGCACCGCTTGCAGACTCTCGATTGTAGTGCTGGTGGCGGGAGCGCTATAAGCCTTCAGCCATCGAGGACCCGCTATTACCACTGGGCGCTCGCTGCCTGCCTGTATCCACTCACTCCGTTGCGCAAGAGCCTCGTCGGAGTCGGGTTCGCAGAACTGCTCAACACTCGCTTGCCAGCCGTCGAGGCGCAGCGACAAAGGGCGGATGGCGCGGTAGGGGAGCGTGACCGTCGCCACGCGGCGCGCATCAATGTCGATGGTGCATTCACTGGTAATGTCCTCAATAGGGAGCATCTCCGCTGGCGCCTCGCGCAGAAGTCGCGCATACCAGTTGCTGTATTCGCGTTGGAGCACACCATCGAGGTCCACTCCATCGTCCCTTTCCACGTCGCACGACCGCACGCCAGCGTAAAATCCTCGGCGCTTCTTCCATTCTTCGAGCATCTGCACCTCGGTGAGCGCCACAAAACCGTTGTTTTTCGCAATTGTTGCCATAACTTTTTTCCGCAAAATTATCCCCTCAACCATCCATCCCTCGCAAAAACGAGAAACAGATAAATTGTTGCAGTTTGTTGGCATGGTAAGAAATAATTGTATATTTGCAATCTTAATGAACTGATACTTCGTAACTTTCATATCAGAATAGAGTAAAATGGAAGAAAACAATCTAACACTAGATAAAGCGGTTAAAACTATTAAAGGGGCTATTTGCGAGCTCAGGCAAGGGCAAGTCAGTCGGCTAATGCCATACAGCTGTCATTATATTATGGGATAGGTCGTTATGTGTCAATCAATTTGCATCACGTACATTGGGGCGCAAAGGCTCTTGAGACCATAAGTGAGAGGTTGCAGCATGAATTACCAGGGCTAAGAGGCTTTTCATCGGGTAACCTCAAGAAGATGCGTATATTTTTTGAGGAATGGCAATGCCTTTCAATTGGTTCGCCATGGCGAACCAATTTCAGCAACTTGAAGGTAAGATAGAAGAGGGGGTTGAAATTGGAGAAAACACACTTTTGTGTATCAACAGGCCATTGGAAACCGTGGATTTACATATTGAGGATTTTGTGGGTGTTAGCTTTACTCATCATATGGAAATCCTGCATAAAACAGAAACTTTGGAAGAGCGGATATACTATATACATCAAGTAAACTTGCATCATTGGAACAAGTATGAGCTTCGAAAATATTTATCTGATGATTTGTATCATCATCAGGGTAATATGCCGAACAATTTCTCAAAAGCGATACCAGATATCAGGCAATCCATGAAAACAATATCTATGTTTAAGGATGAATATTTGCTTGACTTTATCAATACAGAGAATTTAGGATTCGAGGTAGAGGATATTGACGAACGTGTAGTAGAACATGAGATTGTAAAAAATATGCGTGATTTCATCCTTCAATTCGGTAAGGATTTCATTTTTACGGGAAATCAGTATCGGGTTGAACTTGAAGGAGAAGAGATGTTCATCGATTTGTTGTTCTTTAGTCGAGAACTAGCAGCAATGATTGCTGTAGAATTGAAATATGGAAAGTTTAAGCCTTCTTATCTGGGTCAACTTTGTACCTATTTGCAAGCTTTAGACCTCACGGTGAAAAAACCTCACGAAAATCCCTCCATTGGCATTGTTCTGTGTAAGGAAATGAATAAGACTTTTGTTGACATTGTTGTAAGAAACTATGATAGTCCGATGGGCGTAGCCACATACAAAACCAAACAGGATATGCCCGAAAAATTACAGAAAGCTTTGCCAGACTTGGATAAGATGAAAGATTTATTTTGCAAATCCTTATAAAGGCGCTTCTCATTTTGCGTATTAATGGACATTAAAGATAGATGCTTTTGCAGAAAAAAACCGATAAATCGATGGGTTATCGGTTTTTGTGCAATTTATTGTTATCTTTGCAATCTTACTACTAATGCAATCCCAAAAATGCGAAATCTATTC
>CAVEIP010000040.1:16631-18681 GCA_963615935.1 [Ruminococcus] lactaris
AATCTATTCATCACGGTCATAGCCGCTATGACGGCAATGATGGCAAGCGCATCGGCGCCTGCCGGCTACTACAGTTCGATTTCCGGACTGACGGATGCTGCACTCAAAAACAAACTCTACGAGATTGTGAGCAAGCATTCAACCAACGACTACAACGGACTGTTTCTGCAGTCGTTCTGCTACACCGACGTGCGTAGCGACGGCACATGGTGGGACATGTACTCCAACGTTCAGCGCTATGTGAGCAAGGGCTGGAGCGGCATGAACCGCGAACACAGTTTCCCGAAGAGTTGGTGGGGCGGCGACACGAGTGTGGGCGCCTACACCGACCTCAACCACCTCTATCCTTCGGACGGCGACGCCAATATGGCTAAGAGCAACTATCCGCTCGGCGAGGTGTCGGAGTCGGGCGTAACGTTTGACAACGGCCTTGTGAAGGTGGGCAACCCTGTGTCGGGTCAGGGCGGCGGCGCGCGCTATGTGTTTGAGCCTGCCGACGAATATAAGGGCGATTTTGCCCGCACGTATTTCTACATGGTGACCTGCTATCAGAATCTGTCGTGGCGCTACACCTACATGGCGCAGACGGGCACTTATCCGTCGATGCAAGGCTGGGCCGTTGACATGTTGCTGAAATGGCACCGCGAGGATCCTGTGAGCGACAAGGAACGCAACCGCAACGACGAGGTCTACAAGTTGCAGTCAAACCGCAACCCGTTTATCGACTATCCTAACTTGGTGGAATATATCTGGGGCTCGATGAAGGGTAAGCCCTACACCGACGACGACCTTCCTCCAATCGGCGACGGCACTCTGATTTCGCCTACCAACAATCAGACAATCAACTTTGGCGAACTGACATACGGCTCGCAGACCACAGTGGAGATTCCTATCCGCGGCAAACTCTCTGCCAACCTTTCGCTGCGCCTCTACGGCGACAATGCCAAGGATTTCTCCATCCCCACCACATCAGTGTCGTGGAGCGAGGTGAACAACGACGGATATAACCTCAAGGTTACATTCTCGCCAACCGATCTCGGCGAGCGCAACGCGAAGTTGCTGCTCTACGATGGCGGCCTTACTGGCGTGACGAGTTATGTGGTCAACCTCACGGGTACGGTCTACGACATCCCGACCTTCGACAACGTCGTGGCAACGGAGGCAACCAACGTTTCGGCAACTGGATTCCGCATCAACTGGCAGGCTCCTGCCAATCCTGAGGTGATCGACAACTATGTGGTCAACCTCACGGAATATGTCAACGGCTCAAGCACCACAACGACGTTTACCACCGACGATGTGGAGCACACCTACTATGACTTCAACGAAGTGGAGTCGGGCGCAACCTACAGTTACACAGTGCAGTCGCAGCGCCTCGGCCTCAAGTCGGAAGCGTCCAACGTGGTCTATGTCAACCCAGCCGGCGTTGAAGGCCTGCAGACAATGGCGCCGCTCACAGTGCTCACCATTGGCAACGGCATCTATTTCCGCTGCTCCGACATCCACACCAACGTGCGCATTGTCGACATGACCGGTCGCACCGTCAAGGTCATCCCAACGGTTGGCGAAGGCCACTGCGAATTGCTGCCCTACGGTGCATACCTCGTATACAGCGATCAGTGCCCACGCCCGCAGAAAGTGCTCGTGCTCGACTAACAGAGCGAAAACATAAACCATGCTGCCGATTGTTTCCTTCCGAAAAGGAAATAATCGGCAGTTTCTTTCCTTTTCAGAAGGAAAGGTTGTATCATGGAGGGGGAAGCGCAACCAAAATTATCCTGTCGATGCCCATCGGCTGGGAAAACATGCAATCGCTAATTTTTTTGGGGGGCGTGTGCTTGCGTAGTGCGGAATAAAAATATAACTTTGAGGCATAGATACCTACGCTGGAAGCCCTGATGGGCTGAGGTGGGGTAGATTGACATATAAAAAAGGCGTTTTGTACGCTTTGGTTTTGACACAGTAAGAATCTCGCAAATTCAAACGACAAGTCAAAGACAAAGCAACCAGGACGCCCTATGGAGGTGTATTGTATACAGCCCTCATTGGC
>CAVEIP010000041.1:0-10111 GCA_963615935.1 [Ruminococcus] lactaris
GTTAATTAATAATTAATAAGGAATTGTCCATTTTTCTGATACCGTCTTGGGGGATTGGCTTAATCACGGAGAGGTGTGTGGTTGGCTGGGCCTGATTTCGGTTGGGATGGCTTCCTTTGGGGGATGTGGCTTCCACCGCACTTTTGTTCGCTGGGCGAGTGACTACAGACACTTGATAGGGCACTTAAGGATTGGTTGCAGTGGCTTGCATCTGCGTGTCTGCCCGCTAGACTTGGCTTGAATGTGTCGATTTTCGAGCCGTGCCGTTTAGCATGTCGATACTTAGGCAATGCCTTGGCACATTTGAGTTTACATAGCAAAGTTAGCGATTTATCCACGCTCGAAAAGGGCATGGCAAGTCTGCCGCAAAAAATCTTCCTTTTTCAGCTGCGCAGAAAACGAGTATTCCGGGGCGCCAAAGGCGTTTTGGGCAGACCCTTGTCGGCTGACGCGGCTGCGCCGCTGATTGGCATCTGCTACGTTTTGCAATGTAATTCAAAAAGCGCCCAGGCGCATAAGTATTAACATTCAAAACTTTACTAAAATGACACATATCAGCCAATTCTCAGCAGTAGACACTTACGATTACAGCAACTACAACACAGTTAAGGAATATCAAGTGGAAGTGGTCACATTCGATGGCGAACAAGAAACAGTGACAGTGGAAGCCACCTCACCAGAGGAAGCCTCGGCCATAGCCGCCGAAATCGTAGGCAACGCCGACTACACGATGGTTTATCAATATTGATTAAGCCGATCGCTCAAGACGGGTCAGCCAGAAATGGCTGACTTTTCTTTTTTGATATGTTGAATAAGGTAACTTGCCGCCGCAAAGATTGGACTGGCCTATTTCCCCGCCCTTGGCCCATGCCCTTAAAGCCGTTATTCTCTTGGCTCTTCATCTCCCTGTCGACAGCAGCGGAAAGCGGAATGCCGTGCGATGTAGCGCTCTTCTCTTTTGCCCAATCGTCGTTTTGAAAGCGGAATGAATCCCGATGATGTCGGCAAGTCAAAGGAATATCGAGTCCTGCTGATGTGATTCCTTGTAGGCAAGAAAAAGGAATAAGTGAGTTTGACATTTGAACGGCTGCTGAAGCCGCGCCGGTACCCGGCAAACGGCAGTCGGAGTCATTATGAACTGCGGCAATCGACAGCGCTCTGCGATGGGAGAGGACGCATCGTGGCGGAGCGACTCCTGGACTGAACGTCAGCCGCAAGCACATTGCCACCCAAGGCGCACGGAATGGACTGCACCGACCAACGAGCCAAACAGGCATCGCCAAAGTATAGGAGAGGAGATGCCCTCCGCAAAAGGGAATCGACATTCTTCTACTCTACTCTGAAATGCCTTAATCCGAACCCGTTTCTCCACCATTCTTGCCATGAAGATTTTGGTGCCCGCATTGGATTCCGCCGACAGCACCATTGATTTTAACGATGCAAAGTTAGTTCGCCACTCAGCCATCACTAAATGCAAGTGTGCACTCCGTGTTCCCTCGGTTTTCGTAGACTGCAAACACGAGTTGAACATTTGTTCGGCATCAAACAGCTTCCCACTTGATTGCACGTAAAATAAACGGCGCATCAGCGCCAATGTTAAACTCCAAAATCATTAAAAATCATGGCAACGAAAGTTACAAAACGAGCATCGAAAAAGGCGACAAAGAAAGTTGTAGAAGAAGTCGTAATCCCAAAGGCTACAGTCTCTCCCTACGTCATCGTGGCTCAGCGCAAGTTTGACCGTTGGTACGTCTACTTCCAAGGAGTGCGTCCCGAGGACAATGTAGGCTGCGGCTGCAAGACAGCCAAGAGCGCCATCCGCTACATGCATCTGCTCCGCCATCGCTACGGCGCAGTCATCAGCCAGTACATCTATGACCGACTCCAATTCGCCGCACAGCAGGAGGGCTAATGCCCTCGCTGCAGTGCCTGTTCAAATAATCAAACTCACTAAACATTTTTCAATTATGGACTACAAGAAATTCACATCAGCAGAACTCGATGAAATGTTTTCCAAAGCTTGCGACATCATCGAAATCATCAAAAATAAATATCAAGATTGGACTGCCATCGAAGAAGCACAGGCAATCTTATTGCTCGAAATCCGATGCTTCAGAGAAATCTACGACAGGAAGATGAATAGAGAGAATCGCTGAGCGAACAGCTTTAAGGTCATGGGCTAAGGTCGGGAAAAACGGCCTTAGCCCTTTGTTGTGCCAACGCCGAAGCGGTGTCTTTTGTGATAGTACCGCAGCGCTTTAGCTTTGCGAAATATGAACACCATCCCTTACATAACCGATACGGTCATACTCTCGTGCAACCTGCCCGACGTGAGCATCCTCACGCAGAACCCCTATGTCGACGTCACCCTCCACTCCTCGACAAGCACCCTGCTCTCCGTACGACTCTACCAAGCCGACGGACACGCCACACTGCGCGACTTGCGCCCGTTGGTCGAGGCGTCGCTCCAAACCGACAACTCACAGCTCGACTTGTTCACCATCGACTGCACCTATGGCAGCGATGCCGCAGAGAAAGCCACAACCACCTTCGCCGTGCTCTACTGCAACCGACTGATAGACGCCTATCCGTCGGACTTCTTCGCCAACAACTTCCTCACCACCGCCTCCATGCGGCGCATACCGACCCACGGCTTCGCGTGGCTGGCGCTCTATGCGCTCAAGGGAGAGTCGCTCGAATACACCGTCGCCGCCGACTACCTCGACGCTGACGGCAAGCACCGCCTGATGACGTATGTGGCTGGCAACACAGGCATCACCGCCACGGGCGATGACGTCTATTCGTTTTGGGTCACTGCCGACTCCGTTCGAGCAAAGCTCGGCGATGCCGGCACGCTCGTGTCGTTCTCCGTGTTCTGCGGCAATCGCGGCGCGGCATTCTATATCGACGAGGCACTCGACGATGTGAGGCCGTTCTTCTTCCGCAACTGCTTCAATGCCGAGGAAGCGCTGTGGCTCCCGTCGGTCACCACCGCCAAGGCCTCGGCCGACCGCTCCGTGGCCGTCATCGGCGGGCAGTCGCAGTTCTACGACCAGACCAACGCCCAGGAGTTCGAGGCGCAGACCGCCGGACTTACGCCGTCGGAGTGCGACCTCGCCGAACAACTGCTCTACTCCCACGATGTGCGCGTACCCTATAATGGCGGCGATACGGATACAGACTTCGACTCGCACCCCGCAGTGCTCATTACCGATGCCACTGTCGAAATCAAGGATCCCGCAGAAAAGCCCAACTCCGTAAAACTCACTTGGCGCTATGCCAATGCGCTGCCGCACCTCGCCATAGCCGCGAAGTCATCCGTATTCACTTCACCGTTCAACCCAATATTCAAATAGACATGAACTCCATTCATATAACCACCGCCCGCGCCATGCTCAACAGCGGCGACCCCGTCGACATCTCCGTATGGAAAGCCAACGGCGAGATACTGCACCTGCAGAACTGCATCTCGTTGCGCTACGATTTCTATGCCGGCACTCGCAACGTAAAGTTGCTCAGCAACGGCCAAATCCGCAAAATCCGCGATGCCTGCATCTTCCAAGTAAATAACCTAACCGTGTTCCTATAACTATGAATCAATTGAATTTCAACTCGGTAGAAACGTTGCCCGGCTACAGAGCCCGCGCTGCGTTCCAAGTCAACTCCTCGTCGGTATTCAAGGAAGACATCGACACAGTGCCGATTATCATAAATGATAACTTGAGCTATATGCCCTGGGGCGCAGACAACCAGATGCCTTACGACATCCTGCGGCTCATCGAGGACGACGAGACACTCTCCACGTGCCAGATGTTCAACGCAGAGGTCTGCTTCGGCAGCGGCTTGCAGTACAAGTCGACAACCGAATCCGACCCTTACAAGCAAGAAATTGACGACTTTATGCTCGACAACGATTTGTCGGCATACTTCCTCGGCGTGTGCCAGGACTTCAAACACTTCGGCTTTGCCGTAAGTGTCATCATCCTCAATCCCGATGCATCGCGCATCGTGCGCATCATCCGCAAGGAGGCCTGCTATTGCCGCTTCGCACCGGCCGACAAGTCAGGCAAAATCCCCAAGGTGCTCTATGCCAACTGGCGCAAACCCATAGGCTCGGCGGCCGATGTCGAAGCCATCGACCTCCTCGATCCCTCGTCGCCGTGGCGAGATCTGCAGGGCAAGCTCGCCAAGAAATCAGCGCCGCGGAAGTACGCCATAGTCAGCCGTGTTCCCACGCCCGACTCCACCTATTATCCCATTCCTTATTACGCTTCACTCTTCAAAGGCAAGTGGTACAACATAAAGCAACTCATCGGCCTCGCCAAGGAAGCCAAACTCAAGAACTCCGCCCCAATAAAATACCAAATCGAAATCAGTCACAAGTATTGGGAATCCATCTTCCGCAGTGAGGGCATAACCGACAGGCGAAAGCAGCAGGAGCGCATCGTGAGGGAAAAGCAGTCGATACTCGATTTCCTCACAGGCGCCGAGAACAGCGGCAAGGCCTGGTTCTCGACGTTCTACATCACCCCCGATGGCAACGAGCAGCACGACGTGGTCATCAACAAGATTGATGACGCAAAGGAAGGCGGCGACTGGTCGACCGACATACAGGAGGCAGTCAACATGATATGCTTTACCATGCGCGTCCACTCCAACCTCGTTGGCTCAGTCCCCGGCAAGGCGCAGACCAACAACTCCGGCTCGGACAAGCGCGAGCTATACACCATAGCCCAGGCGCTGCAAAAGCCTTATCATGATTTGCTCTTCACCGTCCATCGGATAATCATCCGATTCAACGGGTGGCGCAACATCGTTCCGGCTTGTCCCTTTATCCAACTAACCACACTCGACGAACACCAAGACGCAAAAACTGTAACTACCGATGCTGATTGACAATGATAACACATTACGCAAATACATACCGAATGTATTTGCTTCGGTCAAAGGCGAAACACCGCTCTTTGACAAACTTGAGCCATTTCTCGCCACCGCCGAGCAATGGCTCATCACAACGTTCACGTCACTTCCGACGTTCAATACCATCAGCGGCTATGCCGATGACAACGCCACAAAGATAGCAGCGCAAAGGCTTGTGGTGTGCGAGGCACTGCGAAATGCCGTGCCGTCGCTCGATCTAGTGCTCACTCCGAACGGGTTCGGCATTGTGAGCAACACCAACATCGCCCCTGCAAGCAAGGAAAGAGTGGCAAGGCTCATCGACTCGCTCCGTGAGCAGCGCGATGACCTTATCGAGCAACTGATGCCGCTGCTCGTCAGCGCATCGGAATGGAAAGTCTCCGACCGCTACGACTTCTTCGCCGCCACAATGTTCCCCAACATCACCCTCGCCAACCTTTGCGGCTATACAGCCGACCGATGGACAAAGTACCTCGAACAGCGGGAGCAAGCCATCGCCATCGAGGCATCGCTCGCCGAGGAATATTTCTCTTCTGCTTTGATGGACCGCCTACGCAGTGAGGTGATATGTGGCAGTGTGCCGGCAAGCGACAAGGCACTTGTCGGCGGCATCCGTTCGCAAATCGTCGCTGTGCTGATGGGCAAGCCAATCAGCCAGCGTCACATGACGGACTTGGTTAACTACGTCCGTAACAATGCGGAGTTGTTTCCCGAATGGCACAACTCCGAAACGGCGAAACTCTTTTCACCGCCAACGTTCGAGAACAAAAAGGAGAACAAAGGATTCTGGTTTTAGCGCTATGGTTATCGACTTCACATTGCCCACTGGATGGGCAGAACTCTCGCAGAAGCAGCTGCGGTTCGTGTATTCACTCATCGCCGCCGATATGGGCGCAGACGAGATAAAGACCCTTGCCTTGCTCCGATGGAGCGGCTGCAAGGTCGTAGCCAGGGATGCCGACGGGTTCGTTTTGCAACAGGGCAAAACGATTTTCACGGTCAAGCCAATACAGATAGCCGAAGCGACACAGTCGCTTGATTGGCTTGCCGAACTGCCGCCGCATCCCGTAAGGCTCGATAGGATAGGACGCCGTCGGGCAATCCCCGCCGACTTCCAAGACGTGCCGTTTGAAGCATACATCATCACCGAAAACCTCTATCAAGGTTTTCTCTCCACGCAAAACGATGCAATGCTCGATGAACTCGCACGGGTTTTGTATCCAAAATTCCGCACTACACTCACTGCGATGCAACGCATCTCAGTGTTCTACTGGGTGGCATCGCTGAAGCAGATGCTTGCAAGGCAGTTTTCCGACTTCTTCCAGCCAATGGCAGAAATCGGAGGCAATCTGCTCAGCGGCTCACCGAACATCGGCGCGCAGCTGCAGGAAAGCATGGATGCCCAGATTCGTGCTCTCACCAAAGGTGACATCACAAAAGAACGTGAGATACTCTCACTTGATACGTGGCGCGCATTGACCGAACTCAATGCCCAGGCACGTGAATACCGTCAAATCAATTCAAAATACAATGCCAAATAACCCATCAAACTGGAACGCCACGCAATTCTTCAGCGAATTGCTCCAGAAGAACCGTTTGGCCCTTGCCGAAGGATTCACCTTCTGCAAGGTCAGCGGTCTTGAAGGCTTCGAGGAAGCACTCGATGCCATGCAGTCGGCCACTGCATTCTGCTGTGTATCGGACATCGCCGACGGATACACCGAACTCAACAACACTCCACGCACAAGGCGCGTGAAGACAGTCTTTCTCGCCATGCGCCACGCCATTGATGACATGGACGCACGCAACGAGTGCATGGACACAATGCGTGAGCTGTTCCGACAGCTAATGTCAGTGCTCACACTAGAGAAAACCCGGCTTGAGCAGAACTACATCTACATCGACCCGCGCATATCGTTCAACGAGATTGACCGCTATTTCTTCAGCGGGTGCGCTTGCGGGTATTTTCAAATCGCTGTGGACGTATTCACCGACCTTAGATATAATGCCGATGAATGGAAGTGACGCAGCGTTTGAGGAACGCCAAAAATACGTTTTGGCATTCAACCGCACCATGATAAAAATCTGGAAAGAGCAGATAAATCTGCTTGGAGTGATTGACACAGGAGCGCTTTACCGCTCAACAATGGCCGTCGGTTTGAAAGCCGACGGCAAGTTTGTGTCAATCACATTGTCGCAGTCCTTCCGCACCTACGGTTTGTTCCAGGACTACGGCACAGGGCGGGAAACACCTCGTGGCAACTCGGGCGACATCGGCCGTAGCAAGGTGCGCCAACGCCGCAGGTGGTTCTCACGGAAGTACTTCGCTTCCGTGATGAACATCCAAGAATTCTTCGCCGACAACGTCGGCAGAGATTTCTGCAGCGCCATCTCCAACGCCATCAATCCCGACGTGATAAGGAGGGAAATCGTGAAACACTGAACGCTAAATGGTGTCTTTTCAAACACAACCCCATATCGATACATTTGCTGGAAAAAAACGATATGGCAATAGACACATCCTCAGTAACGGCACTCGTTGACGAGTTCCGCACACTCTCCGCCAAGAACAGCATCTCGCCCGAAACGCTCGGCGCGCTCGTTCAGCGCATCGTCGACCTCATTGCCACCGCCAACTCCGACGACGACATGAGCCAACTCAACTCACTGCTCAACAACGTGAAGAAATGCACGTCGGTCATCACCGCCGTCAAGGTAGGCAACGGCGACGCGGACAATGTCCTCGTCAACTATCATTTCGCCAACCTTGCCAGCGGCATCAGTTCGTCGATGGAGAACGCCATCCTTGTGCCCGCAGCCACAGTGGCTCGTGCCGGGGCAATGACCGCTGGCCACGTCAAGTCGCTCAACAAGGCGTTGACCGACATCGCCTCCATCTCATCGCCCAAGACCTACAAACCATTAGAAGTGAGGATTGTCAATGGCACACCGCAGCTGCTCAACCACGAAGAGTATGAAGCCGACGGCCTCGTACTCCTGCTCTTCCGCTTCACGCAGAAGCGCAACAAGAACAATTTCAACGAGGATGACAAGTATGGGCCAAATCTCAAAGGCTGGAACCAGATGGGGCGCAAGAACATAGTGCGCATCAAGGATGGCACCGACGAACTGGAGTTTGCCGACATCGAGCACTGCCAGATGCACGCCATCATGTCAAGCACTACCTATGCCCAACAACCGACACTGCTCGTTGAGCCACATAATGATAATGTAAGTTGGGGAAAACGAAAAGTGAGCCTGTGGACACAAGACTCGAAAAGAAAACGGATGCTCCGATTCCGCTTTGCCGTGGGCTATGCCAAGGACTTCAACGATGCAGCGAAGACGACAAACGTCTGCCAACTCGTTTCAAATCTTGCGGAATTTTCAGTGATTCATCATCCGATGTATGATGGTAGCCACAACGAATGGTACAGTCAATGGGCATTTGGAAGATGATGCGGGAAAGTAGCAGATGCCACAATCAAAACTGCAGTGCAGGCAGTTGCCAAGAACCACACAAAGAAAATAGCGAATGCCACAATCTATACACTGCAAAAGTAAGCGATAATCACCAAATACACAACAAAATATGAAAGTTTCTGACAGTAAAGTCCAACTCCTCTGCGCCGTGCTCTTGATAGTGCTCGGGGCGGCTCTGCTGATAGCAGGCTTCATCGTGCCGCCGACAGGCGTAATCGACAACTCAGTACTCATTGCCTTCGGAGAAATCCTCACATTCGTGGGCTCACTCTTCGGCATCGACTACCACTATAAATACAAAAATAAATGAGAAGAATTTCAGAAATCATCATTCATTGCTCCGCCACGCCCGAGGGCAGACACGTCACTGTCGAGGACATTGACCGCTGGCATCGTCAGCGCGGCTTCGACTCCATCGGCTATCACTTCGTGATTTACCTCGACGGCTCGGTCCACAAAGGGCGGTCGACGCAGCAAATCGGCGCACACTGCAAAGGACATAACGCCAACTCCATAGGCATCTGCTACATCGGCGGCTGCGCCAAAGACGGCAAGACGCCAATGGATACACGCACCGAGGCACAAAAAGCCTCGCTCGTTCGGCTCATCACCGAACTCCGTCGGCAGTATCCAGGCGCCACAGTCCATGGCCATCGTGAATTCGCCAACAAGGCATGCCCATCGTTTGACGTCAAGACATCGGGATTATGCGAACTCTGATTTTGATATTACTCGCATTGTTGCTATTGGGGTGCAGCACCAAGAGAAATGTGCAGACGACGACGGTCGGTTGCACTGACAGCATCTCGTCGACAGTCAGCGCCAGATCCGACTCCGTCGGAACTGAACTGCTGACGTCCATGTACGTCAACTTCGACAGCATCGAAGTCGACGTCATCCCACGCGACTCTGCGATTCGCTCCATCCGATTGAAAGCCCGCAGGGCTTCTTATACTTCAAGCAAGTATGCATCCAATGTTCATACATCGGCAGAAGCCAAAGTAGATACTACAGCCACGCACCGCACTTTGGCACAAAGCGCCAAAGACAGCAGCGAGTCAACCAAGGTCGCCAAACCTCCTAACATAGGTATAATAGGTCTCATAGTTTTATTAGTTAGTTTTGTTATTCTTTGTAATAGAATTAAGAAGTAAAGTTTTTTCATGCGAAGTCGGTCTATCCGTGAGGACAGGCCGTCTTTGTTTTTTCATAGGTACAGTCGTGGGCACACAATGGCTCACACACTCAGGTCCGCCCTCCACGGCAGCACCTGTGGATTGAAGCCCGGAACATCATGGTGGCAAGCCACTATGAGCGGGAGGCTGCGGAACAAGATAGTACTCCGTCGCTTTGGACTCCTTGCCAAACCGCAACCCTCGACCTGCGGTTTCGGGTTGCGGCTGTGTCACTCCGTCGTCGCTCTGTCGCACACTCTTTCTGCCAAGCCAGTCCGCAACCTCCCTTGTTCCCAGCTTCTGCACCTTGTCGCTTGCCGCTCCATTCTCCACTGAGCGCAGAGCCATCACTATTTGCCCACGCCATTCATTCGGTTAATCAGCTTCGCCTGGCAGAACGATAGACAATCTGCGATTGGGGAATAGGATTATCCAGCCATTGGGCACACGGCTGACCACTGTACCGCTGCGCCTCCTGCTCCCTTGTCTGCGTTGTTCCAAGCCTGAACATCTTAGGGGCTTCGCCTCTAAGA
>CAVEIP010000041.1:10675-18511 GCA_963615935.1 [Ruminococcus] lactaris
AGCGCACTCGCTCCGTAGGGCGGTGGGGGGTCTTTACAGACGGTAGTTAAGAGAGAACCCTTAACAAACCCCGTAAAAGGCTATCTGTAAGCCTTTTATTTTCTTTTGTCCTTTACTTTCGTTACTCTCTCATCATTTCCAGGAGCAGTTTCAGGCACTTTCTTGCTGTTGCTGTGTCTTTTAGCGGTGCTGTTTGGGTGCCTATTTTTGCGCAAAAACGCAAGGCAATGGCAAACTACAACACTACGGCAAACGTGGTCCTGTCGGTCAACGGCAAACAGGCGCAACAGGTACTCACTTCCCTGCAAAAGGATGCGAAACGCCTCGAGCAACGCATCGCCGCCGCATCGACTGCGGGCGACAAGGCGACAATGAAGAAACTGCAGAAAGAACTCTCGGCTACCAATAGAGTAATGAACCAACTGCAAGGTTCGGCGGCTACCACCGAACAAGTGCTCTCGAGGCTCGACAAGGCGACACCTCGAGAGTTGCAGCGAACACTGCGCACGCTGCAGACGCAGTTGAACAGCATTGAACGTGGCTCGTCCGCCTGGACTGAGCACACGGAGAAAATCAAACGGGTAAAGGAGGAACTCGCCAAGGTCAACGAGGCAGTCAAGGTGCAGGAAAGCAGGTGGGAGAGGTTCAACCGCAAACTCAATGACTGGCAAACCTCCATCATGGCTGGCGCCGCCGCCGTCACCGGTCTGGTGATGGCGGGCAAGTCTGCAGTGCAGACGTTTGCAGATATGGATGCCGAGATGGCCAACGTGAGGAAGTTCACGGGCATGTCTGCCGAAGAGGTGGCAACACTCAATGAGGAGTTCAAGAAGATGGACACACGAACGAGCCGTGAGGACCTAAACCGCCTTGCCGAAGAGGCAGGTCGCCTCGGCAAGACATCACAGGAGGACGTGCTCGGCTTCGTCAAGGCGGCGGACAAAATCAACGTCGCACTCGATGACCTTGGCGAGGGAGCAACCCTAACACTCTCGAAACTCACCAACATCTTCGGCGACGAGGCAAGGCTCGGCACGGAGCAGTCGTTACTCGCTGTGGGCTCCGTCATCAACGAACTGTCGCAGAACTGCACCGCGTCGGCATCGTACCTCGCCAACTTCGGTCAGCGCATGGCAGGTGTGGGCGCCCAGGCCAAACTCACCGTGCCGCAGATAATGGCATTCGCCGCTGTCCTCGACTCGCAAGGCCAGGCAGTTGAGATGTCGGCTACGGCGGTTTCGCAACTCATCCTCAAGATGATGAAGGAGCCAGCGAAGATTGCCCAGGCTGCCGGACTCGAGGTGCAGCAGTTCACCGACATGCTGAAGACCGACACTAATGGCGCTATAATGATGCTCCTGCAGTCGCTCCACGACCTCGGTGACCTCAATGCCCTGGCTCCCACGTTCGCCGACATGGGTGTCGACGGAGCCCGCGCCTCGCAGGTGATTGCCGCCCTTGCCGGCAATATCGACACTCTGCGGTGGCAGCAGGGCGAAGCCAACAAGGCTTTTGAGGAGGCCTCCTCGGTAACAAAGGAATACGATGTGCAGAACAACACGGTACAGGCAGGACTCGACAAGGCCCGTAAAAAATTTACGGAACTTGCCGTAGAACTCGGCGAAAAACTCATGCCCGTGATGCGCTACTGCCTGTCATCCGCTTCGCTGATGATGCGCGCCCTCGCCACCCTCGTTGACTTCGTCATCGAGTACAAGGGTGCCATCGTTGCCGTCACTGCGTCCATTGTAGCCTACACGATAGCGGTCAATGTGAGCAACATAGCATTCAAGGTGCACTATGCCTGGCTCGTGGTCAGCAAGGCTGCCACTGTCGCTTACCGCACCGCTGTTGCGGCGCTCCACTCCGCCCACCTCCTTTTGCAGATGGGTCTTGCCAAGCTGCAGGGCAACTGGGCACGTCAGTCATCGCTGATGATTGACCTCAAGGCACAGGGCAAAGCTCTTGCGTCGGGCTGGGGCATCCTTGCCGCCATGGCTGTGGCGCTTGGTGTGGCCGTCTACAAGATGGTGCAGCGAATGACGGAGCAGTCGCAGGTGCAGAAAGACTTGAACGAAATCCGCAAGAAAGGACAGGAAGGCATCGTGGAGGAACGCATCAAGATCAATGCGCTGCTCGATGTGGCGCGCGACGAGCATGCGTCCTTGCAGGAGCGCAAGCAGGCTGTCGAGGCTCTCAACAAAATCATCCCCAACTACAACGGTCTGCTCGATGAAACGACAGGCAAGTACAAGGAGAACAAGAAAGCGCTTGACGATTACATCAAGTCACTTGTCCGCAAGTATGAGGTAGAGGCCGCCAAGGACAAACTCAAGGAGATAGGTAAGGAGCGGGCAGACTTGAACCTCAAGCGCCGTGACCAAGAGAAGCAGATTGAGCTCGACAACAAGATGGCCGAGAACTCTGTAATCGTCCCTGGACGTGAAGGCAAGGCAATGCAGACAGGAGAGAACGCCTATAGAGCCATGCACCGCAATGCTCTGCTTAAAACCAATGAACAACTCAAGGAACTCGACAAACGGGAAGCGGCAATAACGGACATCTACGGCAAGGACATAGCCAGTAATGCAGCTGCAGAAACAAACGACACATCAGGCGTCACTTCTAGTACTTCTTCTCCAACCGCTGCCACCTCAAGCGGCGGCGGCTCTTCTTCAGCAAAGGACAAGTTTGCCGCAGAAAAGGAGTGGCGCGAGAGGGAAGAGGCAATGAATCGCATCGCCTATGCCACAGGCAAAAAAGACTACATCGCCTATACTGACGCGATGAACCAAATCGCAGTCGACTTCTATGCCAAGCAACTCGAGCACACCGACCTCACGGAGAACGAGCGGCTGAAGATACAGGCGGACTACTACGAAGCCGTCAAGAAACAAGCTGAAGCCGCCAATGCCAAGTCGATAGAGGATGAGAACAGTAACTACTCTGCGCAACTCGCCGAGGCTCGGCAGTTCTACATCGATGGCAAATACACCAAGGAAACGTACGACTCCGAACTGGAGCGAATCGAGATCGAGCATCAGCGTAAGCTCGTTTCGCTCTATGCCGAGGGCACAAAGGAGCGCGCCCAGGCGGAGCAACAACTGCAGTCGCTATTGATTGCCGCAATGCAGAAGCGCCAGCAGAAGACTGAGGAACTCGAGCGGAAGTATGCGCAGATGAAAAAGGACTACTTCGGCGACAACCCTGCGGAACGTCAGCAGAAGTACGATGCCGATTTAGCCCTGCTTCAAGTGGTCTACGACCGCGAAATCAAGGTGGCCGGTGACAATGCCAACGAGAAACTGCGCATCGAGGAGGCCTTCGAGAGAGCCAAGGCGGCACTTCGTAAGAAGTACGCCCTCGATGCCGAGGAAGACACACGCAACTCCATGGAACGAGCCATTGACGCATCAACGGAGTGGATTAACGGTGACGGCGGCAAGGCGATGAAAGGCGCTCTCGACGCACTTGTGTCGGGCATGAGCTCAGTCTTCTCGCAACTCACCTCTCTCGTTGACTCCGAGCTCGAGATTCAGACTGCAGCCATCGAGAAGCGCTACGATGCCGAGGTGTCGGCGGCTGAAGGCAACTCCTACAAGGTGAAGAAAATCGAGGCGCAGAAAGAGGCAGAGATTGCCAAGGCGAAGAACGAGGCCAACCGCAAGTCGTTCGCCATGCAGGTAATCCAGGCGCTTGCGCAAACAGCGCAGAATGCACTCTCCGCTTATGGCTCGGCAGCGGCTGTCCCGATTATCGGCTACATTCTTGCGCCTATCGCCGCAGGAATGGCCGTGGCTGCCGGCATGCTCCAGGTGGCAGCCATCAAGAAACAGCAACAGGCAAGTGAGGCGCAGGGCTATAGCGAGGGCGGTTTTACTCCGGCAGGTCGCAAGGACGAAGCCGTCGGCGTGGTCCATGCCGGCGAATGGGTGGCATCGCAAAAGCTCGTCAACAATCCGCAGACCCGACCACTGTTGGAGGCACTCGACTATGCCCAGCGCACTAACACTGTCGGATCGCTCACCGCAGCCGACGTGTCGCGCTCAATCACTGCACCAATCGTAGCAGTAACCCAAAAATCTTCCCGACAACCTTCGGTCATCAACAACACTTACAACACTGTTGCCGCTGACAATAGCGAATTGTCTTCCACCATCAAGGAACTCAATTCGCGACTTAAAGAGCCTTTTGTCACAGTGAACACAGTTACCGGCGACAAGGGAATCAACAAGGCACAGGATGAATACTCCCGTCTTATGCGTAACAAAACACCCAAATCCCGCAAATCATGAACATCTACATAAACAACCAACGTGCGGTTCTCAAGCAGGGCACCTCGTTTGAGGTGGTCAGTGAGAACCGACTTTTCACGGGCAGCGACTCCTATTCGCTGACCATCACGTTCCCGCTTCGGGGATGCCAGACCAACATCGACATCTTCGGCAATATCTGCCGGCCTGATGTCGACTTGTCGAAAATGATTTTCGACTGCGAGATACGTGACCGCGCCTTCGTAAAGTTCGGGTGCATCACCATCACGGGCATCGATGAGGCCGAAGTCAAGGCGCAGTTTCTCGAGGGTAGGAGTGAAACGAACTTCGACTCAACGTTTGATGACATCTACATCAACGAGCTCGACCTCGGCGAGCCAACCATCCTGGACCCGTCGGTAATCACGCCGATGAATGCGTGGCAGTCGGGCTTCTACGACATCTCCTATGTGGCGCTGCCGTGGGTGAACAACGAGTCCGGCAACATCCAGAACTGCGCTGACTACAAGGACGGCAGCTATGTGTGGAGCGACAACACAAAGGGGCTGTCGTGGCAGCCGTATCTGCTCCACATTGCCGTCGCCATCTGCAAGGCTGTAGGCTACTCCTTCGACTTTGATGCGTGGGCAAACAAGGAAGAGCTGCGCTATCTGCTTGTGTGCAACACTCTGCCCTGGGCATGGGACATGCCGGGCTTCGCCGATGCACTGCCCCACTGGACTGTCACCGAGTTCTTCGAGAAGCTCGAACTCTTCCTTGCCGGTGAGTTTGACATCGACCACCGCGCCAAGATGGTTACGTTCTTCCTCACGGACTCCTACCTGCAGTCGCTGCCGGTGGTGCCGCTCGACAAGGTGGTCGACGAGTTCGAGGCCGAAGTGACTGCAGAGGATGAGAGTGTTGACTACCTCGGAGCGAAGAACCTCGTGTACTCGGAGTGTGACCACGAGATGTGGAAATTCTACTCCTGCGACTGGTTCTTCAAATTGCCGTATGTGAAGAATTCTCTTATCACTTATCCCTCTCTCACCAAGGCCCTCGAAGCGCTCAAGCCATTCGCCTCATGGAACGGCTCATCGCACCGCGGCGACAAAAGCTACTGCGTGTTTTATGCCCTGGACGTCGACATCTACTTCGTAGTGCGCGCCGTCAGCAAGACTCTGGTCAAGGAGAACGAGAAACTCCCCAATGTGTACAAGTACAAGTGCGTGCTGCAGCCCATCAACATGTTCGGCGGGCACATCGTCGACCCGGGCGAAGATGCAGATGAGCAGGAGATAGAGTTTGTGCCGGCATGGATTGATGAAACGGACGACACTTACGGCCGTTGCCTTTTCCTCGATTTCGACGGCTACGACGACAACGACACGTCGGGCACAACCTTCATCGGCGGCATGGACGCATTCAAGGAGCAGGTCGACAGCACCCTCTATCAGCCGTTGCCCGTGCAGATGCTCTCTAACGGCGAGAGCGACGGCAAGACCGAGTACTACGACAAAATCTATCTCGCCTGGTGGGATGGGGCGGCTCCCTATACAGGCAAACTGCCGTTTCCCTATGTCGACTCCGTCATCATCGAAGATGACTGGAGCGGCTATCGCATGCCGCACTGCAATCTGCGCATCAATGGCCGCAGTTCATCGCTGAACAGGGCATACACTGCCATCAACGCCAAGAAGAAGGCCACCTTCAAGTTCCTCGCCGATGAGCTTCCCAATCCACGGTCCACGTTCCTTATCCGTGGCAAGCGCTACATCTGCGAAAAAATAACTGCGACATTCACCGAAAACGGAATGTCGCAGCTACTCAAAGGTGTCTTCTATGAGATTGCCGATTAAAAACCTTTGCCCTTCGTGCGCTCGCAGATAAGCTCTTTGTCGCCGTCAATGTCCTTGATGCGGAACGTCACTGCCGAGCGCGCAGGGATGGTGTCGGGGAACTTCGGCACAAGGGCGGCTATCACTTCCTCGATGTTGTGGAAGCCGATGTCGGTCTTTTCCGCTATGACCTCGCCCTTGAAGTAGGCGCGGGCATAGACAAGCTTCTTCGCCGACAGACGGAACGCCTTGTCGTCAGGGTTGTCAAGGTCCTGCGCCTTGCCCTGCTTGCTCTTCTTCGTGCTGAAGAAGATGAAGTCGATGACCTTCGCGTTCAGCTCCCAAGCCGGTGTGAAATCAACCTTGATGTAGCCCCTTGTCGTGCCGAAGCCGTGGATGTGGTTCATGCCGAAAGCCACCTCCGCAATTGTGGCGTCGCAGTCGTTCTGCGCCACTGTGCCCCATGTGTGGCGGAAGGTGTAGACGCAGTACCATTGCTCTTTCGGCAAGCCCATAGATTTGCAGACCTTTTTGATGCCGTTGTTCACGTTCGCGTTGAAACTGTCAGAATCGTGGAATCGTGTATGGAAGTTGAACAGGTATGGGTCATCGTCGTCCGCTTTGTACTTCTCCATCAAAGGCTTGATGATGGGCTCTACGCGCATCTCAAAGTATGCTTCATCCTTGCGGCTGTGCTTTGTCTTCGCACGCTTATAGCCAATGACCCCGTTGTGGTAGTCTGTCTTCTGCAACGAATACAGGTCCACTGTATTGATGCCGCCAAGGCAAAGGATGATCTTCGCCACGTCCCGCCCGAACTCGGGTAGGGGCGAAAGCATCTTTGTCTCGGGCATCGGCGCTGAGAAGAACTTGCGGCAGTCCTCAGGCGAGATTGCCCGCTTGGTGGTGCGGTCGCTCTCGGGGATGCTTACTTTCATCCAAGGATTATTTTTGATTCGGATAATGTTGTTGTCATAGTCGTTCAGCTCGGCCACGGCGGCACGGAACACCTGCCGCATGCACGTCGGGTACATCTCTTTCGCGCGGTGTGTTGACGCAAGGCTCTCCACCCACTTGTTGACGTTGTTCGACGTCAACTGCGAGAACATCACCTTCGTAGTACCGAAGTAGCGCTCGAGGTGTTCAAGCGCCAACTTGTAGTTCTTCGACGTCCGCTCGTGCCCAGTGTTAATCTGCTTATTAATGTGCTGCCGAGCATAGTCGCTGAAACAAAGGTCTTGGTCCTGCTTCGTTAAATATTCCAAGACGTCTTGCACGGCCCAATTGTGAACGTCCTTGCGGTTTATCAAGTCTGAAAACCGGAGGACCTCTCTTGCGCAGTACTCGTTCACTACGGGGTCTATTATTTCTCCCGAGTCATTAAGACCATCAGGAGAAACAATTTTGTTTGTTTTAATGTATCCGGGTTTCCTATTGTGTACTATTCTAATGTACACGGGAAGAAATCCATCAGTTCTCGCTTTTCTAACTACTGCTTTAATTGTTGTAGCCATAAATTCCAAGTTTTTTTAGTGTAAGCGCGGTGTAAGCAGGTGTAAGCAGCCTTTAATTTAGTGTAAGCAGGGTGTAAGCAAAACCGACTCATTCTGCTCATTTTCCGTGCTGAAATGAACGAACCCCCTAAGAACAGTTTAGGCTGTAACCACCATTAACTTGGTGAGTTACAGCCTAAAGCTATATTCTAAAGAGCTAATATCTTACTCTTCGACCGCGGCTTGCGCCGC
>CAVEIP010000042.1:0-18178 GCA_963615935.1 [Ruminococcus] lactaris
TCAACAAACATTGCAAAACCACTGTCGCTCACGCAGTTTACTGCGAAATAGCGTGCGCCTTCGGGCACCACATAACTGAATTCCGTCCATTGGTCGGTCAGCTCAAGATAGTCGGCGGAATGGATTTTCTGGAAGTTTGCAGGATCGGTGTCGGTGGTTGAATAGAGCACTCGCATACGCTCTGACTGCTGATCCTGCAAGGTGAAACTGCGGGCGTAGAACGAAATGGTCTGCTCACCTCCGTTCAGGCGCGGTGAAATCAGCCAATCGTTGTTCACATAGTTCATGCTTGCCATCGCCATAAACATCTTGTTGCCAGATTGTGGCTTGCCCTCGTCCCAAATGTCGATGCCGAGGGTGTTGGCGTTGCACACTTGGAAGGCTTTCGCTACGGTTGCGTTGTCATACTCGCCGAGGTCTTTATTGATGTAGTATGTCACATCATGGTCGAGGTCGGCCATAGTCCAGTCGCCGATGTTGTCGATAGCCCAGTCCTCATAACTTTCCACATTGTCGGTAACCGCGCCTATGCTCAATGGTGACTGCCACGAGAGTTTCAACCCGCCATCGGCCAACACGCAACCTAAGTTCTGCGGCACTGGCACAACCGGCTCAACAACCTCCGTCGTAATGGTTTTCGCGTTGTTCGACGCTTTAGTGTCGCCAGCAACTGTAACCGTAGCCGTAACGGCTACCGAAGTCTTCGACTCAAACGTTGTTGTCATGGTCACCGTTTTCTGCTCGCCAGCCTTGATGGCGACTGCATCGGCATGCGCCAAAGTCTTGCCTGAGGCATCAGTGAGCATGAGTGTTGCGCTGGCTATGTCGTCAGCACCCACATTAGTCACTTTCACCTCATATTCAGCCGATTCGCCAGCAGCAATTTTCTTCGGACCTGAAATAGATGTGAGTTCGGCGTCGATAGCCGCCAAATTGTCGACCGAAACGTTGTCGATATGTACATCCATTCCGCCGGCGGTAGTGCCCACAAAGGCTATGCGCACCCATTTTGCCGACTTAAACGCGCTGAGGTCAACCAAGTGGCGGTGCCACCCTGTAGTGCCGTTGTCGCGCATCCATTTGGCGCCCTCTACCAACTGCCATTCGCCTTGCTCGGTCATCACCTTCACCTCGATGCTCTCGGCGGTGGTAACCGCCTCGTCGTGGCTATGGTACATCCAGAAACTCAACGCTGGAGCCGACAATTTGGAGATGTTGATTTTCGGAGAAGAGAATGAGGTGTGGATACCTACATTCTCGCCGATGCTATGGAAGGTGGCAAGTCCCTTGTCGCCGTTTTGGTCGGCGGTCGACGGATTGCTGCCGCTGTCCTGCAGTGTCCAACTCTGGTGCACGTCTTGATCCGACTCGGTAATCCATGGGTAATAAGCCATGTCGGAGCCAGCAAAGCCCTCTGTGATAGGTGCATTGTAGGCGTCGCCAAACACACCATAAGGCGTAACGGCATAGTCGCCTTTCTTGTCGTTGCTATAGGCTGTGACCACATAGTAGATGAGTTGCTGTGTGTCGCTCGCGGGCAGATTGGAGTCGGTATACGACGTTGCCGTATAGTCGACAGCCACAACCGTGCCGTCGCTGCGGAGCACTCGGTAGGTGACTTTAGTAGGGTCAAACCAACCGCCGCGAGAGCCTGCAGTCGGTGCTGACCAAGCAATCGCTGCGTTGCCGTCAACGTCCTTGAGCGTGAGGTTGCCTACCGCACCTGGCACATCGACACCTACAAATGCCGAAGCCTTAGCATCTGCGCCCTCGCCTGCGGTATTTGACGCCACAACGCGATAGGTGTAGACATCGCTGTCGGTCATTGTCTCATCGGTCCACAACTTTGTAGCGCCTGGCTGCACCTCGGCGATGCTGTAGACCGCTTCGGTCTTGTCAGAGCGATAGATGTCGATTTTCATCGGAGTTTCAAGTGTGCCGCCCTTGGCATCAACCTTCGGAGCAGTGAATGCAACGGTAGCCTTCATAGCACCCTTGTCGCCTGCAGTAACCGATAGATTCTGCACCGCTCCTGGCACATTGTTGCTCACCTCGGAGATGCCGAAATTGTCGATGGTCAGCGACCACCCTTTCTTGCCATCGCTGTAACTGTAGAAGCCCACATAGTAATATCCATCGGCGGCAACGCTAAACACGATGCTCTGCGTTTCGCCATTCTTGTTCTGATAGTTGGGATAGTCCTTAAGCACGGTCATCTCGCTCACCGATGGTTTGGAACCGATGGCCACCTTGAAATTCTCATAATATTTGGTATAGTTGCTCGACTTGCTGAAGAATGTGAGTTTGTAGGTCACGCCGCTCTGCAATGCGATTTTCGGACTGATAGCCCAATCGTCGCCCGAGATATAGTCGTTGTTGTAGTTGTAGAACAACGCCTGGTTTTTGTATTCCCATTTCGAGCCGCCGTTGTTGTCGATGATTGTCCATGCGTCGAAATCATCCTGGGTGGCGAAATGCTCAACAAACGGCACCACATAGCCGTCACCCACGGCAACCTTGTTTGATGCCACAGGAGCACTGCTGCCCTTACCTGTGAACGCCGACACCTCATAGTAGGCCGTCTTCAGGTTTGTTGGTAGCGAAGCATCAACAAATTGGCAGTCGGTGCATGCCTCTGCCACAACTGTCTCGCCAGGATAGCGCACCACCTTATAGCGCAGCGATGCCGCATCGAATTTTCCGCCATTAACGCCAGCGGAAGGTGCTGTCCACGACACCGTAGGCTTGCCGTCGACCGCCTCAGCCACCACATCGGTTGGCGAGGCCGGCACGTCCTCTCCTGTCCACGTAGTAGTCTCAGCAATGTTTCCGCGCTCGGTTGCATTGGCTGCAGTAACGGCTATCTTGTGAGAGCCTTCGGTCAGGGTGATTTGCGCCGATGTAGCACTTGCGCCTGGCTGGATGTCCTCAACCACTGTGGCGAGTGTGCCGTCCACCTCCACAATAGCCATTATCGGCTCGGTTAGTGCCGCACCGTTGACGGTCTTTGTCGGAGCGTCGAAACTTATGGTCGCCGTGGTGGCGAAGTCCGACGTATAGTTCACGGCAATATTGGTCACCGCATCGGGAGCCGTCGCTGGCACTTGCGATGCCATAGCATACAGTCCGGCAATAGCCTCATTGTTGGGATAGTCCATTATCTTCGTGGCTTGGCCCGTGGCGGTGTCCACGCTGAACAGGCCGCCGCGAAGGTCCTTGCTCGATGTACCTTCATAGGTTGCCGACCAATAGAGCACGCCGTCGGAGCCGAAAGCCATCGAACTGACGCCATAGTCTTCCGGCAAGACAGGAGACAGTCCTGTTTTGCCAATCTGCTCACACGAGCCAGTCTTCTTATCGATTTTCACGAGCCAGCCCGTTGTGCCCCAAATGCCGTAGAGTTCGCCGGCGGAGTTGAACGCCAGAGCCGTGATGTCGCGGTCCATAGTCTTGATGTTGGTAGCCTCGCCGAGGGAAGTGCTGTAGGAACAGAAGCGGTCCCAGTACTGGTCGTCCTCGTTGTAGAACGCGCCGTAGACCTTGCCCGTCGTAGGGTCGTAGGCCAACGCCGACGCAAGGTTCACCATGTCGGTCTCTTCGTTGCGTGAGCGCGACCACGTGGTAGCGGAGTATTCCTGCACATAGACCTTGTAGGTGTTGCGGTCAAGTGCAATAGCGTAGAGGGTGTTGTTTACCTTCGTGGCGGAGATGATGTTGAGCATATCGTCGTTGCCATAGAGTTTGGTCAACGCACCGCCATCGCGTGCCTGGATAGAATATGCACCAGGGGCATTAGTGCCCGACAGCCAAGCGTCGCTATACACCATTATGCCGCCAAGCATGGTGTTCGGACCTGGTATCGACACTGATGAATTTTCAGGATTGGCAATAAACGCCACCGAGGGCGTTATGCCTGGCAGACGCGACTGAGAGCGCTGCCGCAAGAGGGTGCGTTGTTCCGGTCGCTGCTTCGTGTCGGCAATGCGCTTTTGGGCGAATGCCGAGGCAATACCCACCGCAACAACTGCCGCTACGAGGCAAGTCAAAATAGATTTTCTCATTGTTTATTATTGTTTTTGTTGATAATTTTCAATTAATTCACAAATATACTATAAAAATACAATTTAAATGCAAGGTTGTTTAACAATTTGCCATAGCACAAAGAAAGCGCGCTGCCATATTTAATTTTCTAGGGAGAGCGTCCCGTGGGGACTCCGTATTGCTAACCCCAGGCTTCAGCCTGGGGTTGATTGACAATCAACAACTTGCGCCCTGTAAGTGGCGCTACAGGGGCGAAGCGGATTGGGCTGGTGCGGTGGCGTACTTACAGCACGCAAGGGCCTGAGAAGCAGCCCTTTCCCCAGGCTAAAGCCGTGGGGTTTTGGAATATTGCGTCTCTCCGAGGCGCTCACTATCGCAGAATATGCAGAAAGCCTCAGCCCTACAATATAGGGCCAAGGCTTTCAGTCTATTTAGTCGTTTGTTATTTCACGAACTTGCCGATGAGGCGCTGGCCGCCTACGGTTGCGTTGAAGATGTAGACGCCGCTGCTGAGCGAGCCAAGGCTGATGTTGTCGGCATTGCTTGCCGAAGCAACCGCCTTGCCACTGAGGTCGACAATTGCAATGCGCAATGCCACTGCGCTGAACAGGAGTCGGTCGCCGTCGATGCGGTAAGTTGCACGCTGACTAAGGTCGTCGACCGACGAGGTCTCGTGCTCAACAATCGTGAAGTTGGAGATGCTTAACCTACCCTGGGCACTTGCCATAAGGGTGATTACCTGCAAGCCGTCTTGAATCATCGTGTCGTAGCCATCGGCATCATCGTCTTCCTTATCGTCGACCGCGCGCGCCGTGAATTGATAATGTTTGGTGCCGTCATTGATATTATTAATGCGCACCGACCGCAACACTTCCTGCGAAGAAGCCTTAGGTCCGGCAGTAATACTAAGGTCGTAAGGCAAGTTAACGTCTGTCAGTTCGGCGTCGAAGCCAATAACATATACGTGCTTCGGCTCAAACAATATCCGTTCGCTCTTGACCGTAGCGTCCGCGCCTTTCGACGTATTGGTGTAGCAGGTCACGCCGTAGCCTTCATTTGTACCGTCGGAGAATGTTGTCCACGCGGTTGTGCCGTCGGAAAGATTCATCCAGTTGGTGAAGTCGGCTGTGTAAGGAATGGTCTTAATGTTATCGAAATTGACAAGCACCTTCGTAGGGTCATCATCGTTGACTGCGCCATACGCGTTGTAAGGAATCACCCAGTAGGTGTTCGCACCCTTGTTAGGCTCTTCATCTGCCCATGTGATGGTGTCGCCAGGAGCGGTATCGATGAGATTCGCCATAAGCACACCGTCGCGGTATACCTCAACTGCCTGCAACGAAGTCAGAGTGTTGCCAAGCACATCCTCCGACGGGTTGGTCCACGTAAGGTTAACCTGCGGGCCAGTCATAGTCGCCGACAATCCTGAAGCAGGCTTAGTCGGGATGTCGCTGATGCGCACAGAGTAGAGGCTGAACGTGTCAGTCAAGTCAGATTCGGTGTTGTCCTCATTGTAGATTACATACAAGAAATAGTTGCCCGCAGGCACTTCGAAATCGTATACATATTCCGCCTTTTCCGACGTGATTTCAGTTTCTTTGAATTTGGCATAGGTGTCAGAATAGTAGTAATCGTCCTCCACACCATAGAGCACATAGCGCATCGTTGCATAATTGCCTTTGTCGTTTTTGACCACGACCTTCATGCGGTATTTGCCCTTGGCAGGGAATCTCACCTCATAGAGACGCAATGCCTCTCCTGTTTTCGCGTTGGCAAGCACGTCGAGTTTGGCGCACTGCTCGTCGGCATCGTATTTCCAACCTGTGGTGCATTCCTTGTGGTTTTCAATGCACTTTGCCACCCAATTGGCATCAAACTTCTCCTGAGTCGAGAAATCGGACGCATAAGGCAACGCCAGCAGCGCTCTGCTTACTGTCACCGTAATCGAGTCGGAGAACTCACTCGTACCCGACACCATGACAGCCTTCAGTTTGTAGACGTGGTCGGAGTCGCCAACAAGTCCTGTAGACGGGCTGTCAACCCATGAGGTTGCCGTGCCGGCAAGTGTGGTGACAAGCACATCGTCGCGATAGACCTCGATGCCTTTCAATGTGCCATACAGTTCGACACCAGCGGAGTTGGTCGTAGGCAATGTCCACGAAAGGACCACATTGCGCTCATTGGTTACCGTGCCGACAAGGTCTGTCGGAGCGCTCGGAATTTCAACATATTCCTCGATTTTGAAGTTCCTTATGTAGGCAACCTTTTCGTCGTTTTGGCTATAGCAATTGAGACCGAAATAATAGTCACTGTCCTCCGCAGGACTAATCATGAATTTATTTGTAGTCCAAGTGCCAAAGGTATATTTGTCTTCATCTCCAATGTCGAAAATTCCCGTATCAAAGAGAACAGTGCCGTTATTCAAGTCGTCAACATCATAGGATGTTCCCATTAAGGCCTTGAAAGCCTGTTTATACCAACCTCCGAAAAGTAGTTCGAACGACATAATATATGTTCTGTCTGACTCCAGATGGATTGCCGGCGAAATGAGATATTCATCGGCTGTTTGCGCAAAATGCTTATAATTACGCACCTCCACGTTCCACGACATGGACTCCATGTTACTGGTATTCGCTGGGGCGTAAGGTTTCCATGTCACACCGTCGTAGTTGCCGTCGACAACAAACCAACTCGAGTCGGCATACAGGCCAGAAGAGTAAGGCGGCGTTTTTGGCGTAAGTTCAGAAACGTATTCAACGCTCATCGAATAGATGCTATGGCTGAACGGGCCATATGTATCGCCCAACGTCCAGTTGTTGGCAGCAATGCGGTAGTTGCCCGCCTTTCTCACTGTAAAGGTGTATTCACCGCCAGTGGTATAGTCTGCATACCCCTTGTGATCGATAACATTGGTAAAGTCCTTAAACGATGTACCTTGACCTATGTAGTATGCCATAAAGGCTCTGCTCGATTTCACCTTGAGTTTGTAGACGCCAGGCTTGTCGAAATAGATTTCCGGGGTCATAAGGTACTCATTCACTTCACCCTCCGCTTGGCTACCAGAAAACTGCGCGTGGTTGCCATTGATGGAATCCTCCTCCCACACCCATGTTTTAGTGGAATAGGCACTGCTCAAGCCATGGTCGGAGAGCCAGAAGAATTCGAAATTCTCTTTGGTGGAAAAGTCGGATGTCCAAGGCAATGTCTGCGCTGGAATGTTGTCCTCATCGAAATAGGTCAACGAGAAATTGTTTAATTGCAACCAATGCTGGCCAGCTTCCGAGTAGCAACAAATGCCGATATTATAGTCACCGTCAGTATCAACAGTGATGTATGCGTTTACAGTAGTATAGCCGCTGGACGACTCCACACCGTCGCTGCCAGTGTCGTGCAGTTTTCGACCTTTGCTCAGCGCCTCAACGGTGGCGCCCTGGCCGAGCATCACCTTAAACCGTTCCTTGTTTTCGAGAATAACAGTGTAGTAGCGGAACGACAGTTGATACTTCTTCCCCGCCTCCAGATGGATTGACGGCGAAATCAGCCAGTCGTCGGCGGCGATGGATGCATCATCTGATGCTGAATAGACCTTATCGGTATACAAGTCCTCCCATGTGACACCGTCGTTGTTGTTATCAACAACGGTCCAATCACTGTCGCCATTGAGCGCCGATGTGTAGGGCACAGTCTTGGCACTCGCGAAGACTATCATTGGCAATAACAAACCTAAGAATAGGGCAATTCCTTTTTTCATTCTACGTAGAGATTAAATATAATTGGCGCAAATTTACAACAATTTCCTAATAGAATGGCATCTACACCGCAGAAAAACAAAAACATCCATCCGCCGCGGCGGATGGATGTCATTTTGATATGTATCAGTTTTTATTTCACGAACTTGCCGACAATCTTCTGGCCGCCGACAACGGCATTGAAGATGTAGACGCCATCGCTGAGCGAGCCGAGGTAGAGGCTGTCGGCATTGCTTGCCGAGGCAACCATCTTACCGCTGAGGTCGACCACGACGATGCGCGATGCCACTGCACTCAATGTGAGCACATTGTCAGTGATAGCGTAGCCATTATCAGTCCGCAGGTCATTGACCGAAGAAACAGAGTTTTCGGTAATCTTGAAATTAATAATATTGGCAGAGCCTGTCGTTGTGGCATGGAATGCTATGCAACGCACACCTGCAGGGATTGTACCGTCGAACCCATCAGCGCCGCTAGTGTCGCCATCGGCAACGGCACGGAGAGTGAAATGCACCGACTGCTTCTTTGAATAAGGCACTCCACCTGGAGCAGTAATCGTATAAATTTCAGTCTGACCTTCTGCCGCGACGTCCTTGCCTGAAGTGATTATCACATTGTAGTCACTGCCCATATAACTTGTGTAAGTTGAAAGGTCGAAATCATAGACATGCTTAGCCTCAAAATTGATAAGTTCGCCGAGGAACCAAGAATCGACATCAGTGTCGGACGACTGCAAGTTGAAATAAGCGCGGTCGCCTACGCTATTATAGGTCTTAGCCTCCCAGTCGCTTGTAGTCTTGGTCCAGTTGAAAAAGTTTGCAGTGTAAGGAAGCGTAGCCACATTGCCAAATTTTGCCGATACCTTCATCGGGTCGCCAGCGGCAACACCGCTGTAGTTGTAGACAAGCACCCAATAAGTGTTCACACCATTGTTAGGCGACTCGTCAACCCATGTTGCAGCCGAGCCAGGAGTGACCTCACCGTAGGTTTCCATCAGCACGTCGTCGCGGTAGATTTCCACCTTCGAAATCACGTCAAGATCAGCGCCATCGCTGTCCTTCGACGGGTAAGTCCAACTGAGGCTAATCTGGTCGTCGCCCACCGTTGCAGCAAGGTCTGCCACCTGCGCTGGCGTTCCAGCCACCTTCTCCTCAATGCTAAACGAGTAGATATAGTAGGTGTCGGATGAGTACGACCCGCCGGCTTCGCAATGAGCGGCAAGATAGTAAGTGCCTGGAGCAGACACGTTGAAGATGTAGGTATAAGCCGTCTTGGCGTTGGTCAGCGCCGTTTCGTCGGCAATGGTTTGAGTGAAGTCGCTCACCGTGCCGCCAGTGCCGAGCAGATAGGATATGTTCTTGAAACTACCATAGGCGTTTGCTGCCTCGACGGTTAGTTTATAGGTACCTGCCTTCTCGAAGTTCAGTGCCGGGCCAATGAGCCATTCGTCGGCCTTAGCGCCGTAGGGCACAGTAAACTTAGCGCGGTCAGCGATATAGTTGGTGATGTTGTCCTTAGGTTGGTAGAGCCAGTCGGCTGCAGACTCAGCCAAAGTACTGTTTGCACCGCGGATAGAAGCCCAAGCATTGTAGAACGCATCGCTCGACGAGAAATCGGACGTCCAAGGCAATGTCTGCGCGTCGCCACTCACGTAGGCGCCCACCTCTTCCGAGGCAGCACTCGTATAGCGCACGAGCACGGCATACACCTTATATTTGTGCGACTTGTTGAGCACCAAGCCCTTCGACTCATCGTCGGTCCACGATGTTGCTGTGCCATCGAGAGTTTCAACAAGCTCGTCGTCGCGGTAAACTTGAACGGCAGTCAACGGCTCCGAGAGTTCGCCGCCGGCATTGTTGGTGGTAGGCAAAGTCCACGACAGAGCCACCGTCTTGCCCGACACAGAAGCGGTCAAGCCAGTCGGCGCCGATGGCACTTCCACATACTCATCGATGCTGAAGTCCTTTAGGTAGAGTTCCGCGTGGTTCTTTGGCGAATAGTCGCACAGGCCCACATAGTAGTCGCCATCGGTGTCGATGGTAACCAATCCCTGCTCAACAGTCCAAGTATAACCAGGAGCAGTGCCGTCGGAGCCCGTATCGAAAAGCGTCGTGCCATTCTTCAAGTCGGCCACCTCCGACGAACTTGCAAGCATCATCTTGAAATTCTGCGTATAGACAGTGGATGACGTCGACAAATTGACCGACACCAGATAGCGGCGACCAGCCTGCAGATGGATTGCCGGAGAAACGAACCAGTCGTCAATGTCCTGAGTCGAGGTCCAGCGACTTCTAATCGCCTCATACTTTTCAATGTCCGACCATACGTAGCCGTCCTTGTTGTAGTCGACAGCCGTCCATTCCGTGTCCTGATATAGGGCAGAGGTGTAGGGCGTAGTCTTGGCATCGGTTGCCCATGCAATCATTGGCAACAACAAGCCCGTAAGAATCAAGTAAAGTTTTTTCATAATCTCTGTGTTTGTCGTTAGTTTCTAGTTATGCGTGCAAATATAGGCAAAAAGAGAAAGTGCAAAATAGAAAAATGACACAAAATTAACAGGAATGGTGTCTTTATGAAACTATATTAATCACAGATGATTGAATATGAAAAAAGGAAGCCCAAAATTGGACTTCCTCATGTAGCGGGATCGAGAATTGAACTCGAGACCTCCGGGTTATGAATCCGACGCTCTAACCAACTGAGCTATCCCGCCGTTTGCGAGTGCAAAAGTACGACGAGTTTTCGGTTCCAGCAAATTTTTCGGCAACTTTTTTCACTATTTTTTTGCAAGTAGTTGAAAGGCAAACAAATCGACAACCTGCAGCAATAGAATTTTGCAATCCCGCCGATTTGCAGTAACTTCGCACTATGAACAAGACTAAAGAAAGCGACATCAAAAAGACGCGCGACTTGTTGCGGCCGAAATATGTGGCTCTGCCCATCGCCATTGGCTTAATTGCCGTTGGCATAATGTTTTGGCGCGACTCAGAGCAGTTTGATTTCAGTCTGATAAACATATCCACCAAATCGATAGCCTACTTTCTGCTCGCCGTGCTATTTATGGCAGGGCGCGATTTTGGCCTCACCTGGAGGTTTCGCACCCTTACCGACCACGACATCACGTGGGGTCAGGCCCTGCGAGTGAACATGCTATGCGAGTTCACCTCCGCCGTGACACCGTCGACCGTGGGCGGCAGCAGTTTCGGCATGATCTACCTCACCGGCGAGGGCCTCAACCTCGGGCGCTCAACGGCGATAATGATAACCACCTTATTTCTCGACGAACTCTTCTACGTGGTGGCATGCCCCGTGGCACTAGCGCTGATTGGCTTCAGCGGACTCTTCGACATGGCCAACCAACAGATTTCGGCGAGCATCAGAATCACGTTCTGGATTGTGTACGGCGGCCTGTCGCTATGGGCGCTCATACTCGGTCTGGGCATCTTCGTAAAGCCAACCTCCATCCGTGCGCTCCTCATAGGCATCTGCCGCCTGCCGCTGCTACGCCGCTGGCAAAAAGATGCCGCCGAGATGGGCGATGCCATCGTTGCCACGTCTAAGGAACTGCGGCAGAAGAAATTCTGGTGGTGGCTGCGCGCCTTCTTCGGCACGTCGTTGTCGTGGATTTCGCGCTACATGGTGGTCAATGCCCTCCTGCTGGCGTTTGCCATCGACGCCGACCAAGTGATGGTGCTCGCACGCCAGTTGGTGATATGGGTGGTGCTTACCGTCTGCCCTACCCCTGGCGGCAGCGGAGTGAGCGAATGGATTTTCAAGAACTACTACGGCGACATGATTGCGTCGGGAGCATTGGCGCTCCTTTTGGCTCTGTGCTGGCGCATCGTGAGTTACTATATTTACCTCGTCATCGGCATCTGCGTGATTCCGTCGTGGCTACGCCGATGGAAACGCAAACGGATGGCTAAGAAACAACGCTAATGGAAACAACGGCTAAGGAACAGTGCAACATTGTGGCTGCGGTGCTTGCTGCCCACGGAGTGAAGCGCTTCGTCCTGTCGCCAGGCTCGCGCAATGCGCCAATGATTGTGGCTATTGCACGCCGGCAGGACATCGAGAAATATGTAGTGGTGGACGAACGCAGCGCGGCGTTCGTGGCACTCGGCATCGCCCAGCAAACAGGCGAGCCAGTGGGCATCGTTTGTACCTCCGGCACGGCATTGCTCAACTATGCACCTGCCGTTGCCGAGGCATACTATCAGAAACTGCCGCTAATCGTTATTTCCGCCGACCGCCAGAAAGAGTGGATTGATCAGGACGACAGCCAAACCATTCGCCAATACGAAGCGCTAGCGCAGTTTGTGAAGAAGAGTTACGACTTGCCAGCACGGTGCAACGATGACACCGCGCGATGGTATGCCAACCGCATTGTCAACGACGCCGTCATCGAAGCCACTCGAGGCCAGCGCGCTCCGGTGCACATCAACGTGCAGATTGACGAACCACTGAACACGATGACCGACAACTTCCCCGAGCAGCGGCAAATTGTTGCCGTGGAGCCTTCGTCGGAGTTGCCGCAGAACGTGATTGAGAGTCTTGCGAATGAAGCCCAGGGCAAAAAGATACTCATAATAGCAGGCTTCGGCAACCGCAACACGCGGCTTGCAAAAACCCTCGACACACTTGCCGGCTACCCCAACATTGCGGTGCTGACAGAAACAATTGCCAACCTGCCGGGAAGCAACACCATCCCAGCCATCGACCGCACACTGCTCGCCATGGACCGCGACAAGGTTGCCGACTATGTGCCCGACCTGCTGATAACCACGGGCGGCGCACTGGTGTCGCGCATCGTGAAGACCATACTGCGCAAGAACCGTCCTGCAGAGCATTGGCATGTGGGTGTGACCGACACCACAGTAGACTGCATGCAGTCGCTGACCAAAAGGATACTCGCCAACCCAGAAACATTCTTCAACCAAATCGGAGCACTGTTGCGCCACGACGACAGCAACTACACCTCGCTTTGGCAATCGCTCGCCGCAAAAGGCTTGCAGCGGCACTCTGACTATATCGCAAACATCGGCTGGAGCGACATGAAGGCGTTCTCGATAGTACTGCCAGCGATACCGGAACGATTCAACGTGCAGTTGTCCAACGGCACGACAATACGCTACGCGCAACTCTTTGGAGAGCACCTCACGATGCAGAACAACTGCAACCGAGGCGTGTCGGGCATCGACGGCTCCACCTCGACAGCCATAGGCGCATCGCTCGCCCATCCCGACAGCCCTACCCTGCTGATTACCGGCGACATGAGTTTCTCCTACGACCTCTCAGGCCTGGCAAGCCAATATAATTCGCCACGGCTGAAAATCATAGTGATGAAAAACGGTGGCGGCGGGATTTTCCGCTTCATCAAAAACACCTCTTCCCTGCCAGAGATGGAACGCTACCTCGAAGTGAGCCGCGACATCTCCGTGGACCGCTATGCGGCAGCCTTCGGATTCAAATATTTCGAAGCCTCCGACGAGGCGCAACTGCGGGAAGTCCTACCACGGTTTTTCGCGGAAGAAGGCGAGCCAGCGATACTCGCCATTGCCACCGACAAGCATGTGAGCGCCGACACACTAAAGCAATATTTCAGAAACACAAAAAAATAAAGATATGACTAAACGAACTTGGACTCCTATAAAGGAGTATACCGACATATTGTTTGAGCAATATAAAGGCATAGCAAAAATAACCATCAACCGGCCGAAGGTCTACAACGCATTCCGCCCGCTGACCAACCACGAGATGCTCGACGCATTCGAGATTTGCCGCAGCCGCGACGATATCCGTGTGATTATCCTCACAGGCGCAGGCGACAAGGCATTCTGCTCGGGCGGCGACCAGAACTACAAGACCCAGGGCGGATACCGCGACGCCGATGGCACCCCTCGCCTCAACGTGCTCGACCTGCACAAGATGATCCGCTCCATCCCTAAACCAGTAGTAGCAATGGTCAACGGCTACGCCATCGGTGGTGGCAACGTGCTAAATGTGGTCTGCGACTTGTCGATAGCATCAGAGAACGCCCGTTTCGGACAGACAGGCCCTAAGGTAGGCAGTTTCGACGGCGGCTTCGGCTCGTCGTACCTCGCTCGCTGCGTAGGACAGAAGAAGACTCGCGAAATCTGGTATCTGTGCCGCCAATACACCGCCAAAGAGGCTGAAGAGATGGGTATGATTAACAAAGTCGTGCCGTTCGACCGCCTCGAGGACGAGACCGTGGAGTGGTGCGAAACGATGATGAAACGCAGTCCGTTTGCAATCCGCATGGTGAAACGCTGCCTCAATGCCGAACTCGACGGCCAGCGCGGCTTGATGGAGTTGGCTGGCGACGCCACATTGATGTACTACCTTATGGACGAGGCTCAAGAGGGCAAAAACGCATTCCTCGAGAAGCGCGACCCCGACTTTGAGCAGTTCCCTAAATTTCCAGGATAGGAATGAAAGCAAGTTATGCAAAATACGTGCTGCACTTCAAGCAGCCAGCAGGCACTTCGCGCGGCGTGCTTCTCGACAAGGAAACATACTTCCTGAAACTCGAGGACGAGGACACTCCGGGAGTCTACGGGCTGGGCGAATGCGCAGTGTTCCGCGGACTGTCGGCCGACGATGTGCCTGGCTATGAGGACAAACTCAAGGAACTCTGCGCCAACATCTCAGCCGACCGCGACACTGACCTGTCGGAATTCCCGTCGATACGCTTCGGACTTGAGACTGCCATCTACGACTTCTCCAACGGATGCCGCCGCACACCATTTCCTTCCGACTTTACCGAAGGCCGCGCCGCCATACCCATCAACGGACTCGTGTGGATGGGCACAAAGGACGAAATGCTCCGCCGAATCGACGACAAAATCAAGGCGGGCTTCACCACAATAAAACTGAAAATCGGTGCCATCGACACCGAGAGCGAGTTGGACCTCGTGCGCCACATCCGCAAAGTGTTTCCGCCCGAAGTGTTGACCATACGCCTTGATGCCAACGGCGGATTTACGCCCGACAATGCGCTGCAGAAACTCTCCGAATTTGCGCGCTACGGCATCCACTCCATCGAGCAGCCAATCAAGCAGAAGCAATGGGACGCGATGTCGAGAATCTGCAAGGAGTCGCCTATCGACGTAGCCCTCGACGAGGAACTCATAGGCATCAACACCCCCGAGGCTATGGGCGAGATGCTCGACGCCGTAAAGCCGCGCTACATCATTCTGAAGCCGTCGCTCGTGGGCGGATTTTCAGGCTCGCAGGAATGGATGCGCCAGGCTGCCATACGCGACATCGGCGGATGGATTACCTCGGCTTTGGAGTCGAACGTTGGTCTCAACGCCATAGCGCAATGGACCGCCATGATGGGCGCCAAACTGCCGCAGGGATTAGGCACTGGACAACTCTTCACAAACAACTTCGACAGTCCGCTAGAGCAGGTCGACGACGTGCTGCGCTTCAACCCTCAACGCCAATGGCAACTGCCTGAATTTGACTGGAAATGATGACAGTAGCGGACTTTCTCAACGAATGGCATTCCGATGCCGACCACGTGACGGGTCACACCTCCGGCTCAACAGGTAAGCCTAAAGAAATACGCCTGCTGAAAGCCGACATGAAGGCATCGGCGGCACTGACCAACAACTTCTTCGGCATCGGCAAAGGCAGCCGACTAATGCTATGCCTGTCGCCCGACTACATTGCCGGAAAGATGATGATTGTGAGAGCCAAGGAAGCGGGTGCGACATTGCTGTGGGAGAAACCGAGCAACCGCCCGCTGGAGCGCCACGACGGCTCGCCCATCGACCTGCTTGCCGTTGTGCCGTCGCAAGCACTGTGGCTCGCCGACCATCCCGAATGCCTCAAGGGCGTAAGCAACATGATTGTGGGCGGCGGAGAGATACCCACCTCGCTGCGCAAGCGCCTCGCTGCGCTGGAGGTCAACGCCTACGCCACCTACGGCATGACCGAGACCTGTTCGCACGTAGCCTTATCGCGCATCAGCGAAGAGGCAGAGCCGTTCAATGCCCTGCCACTAGTCACCTTCACCACCGACGAGCGCGGATGCCTGGTGATCGATGCCCCACAGTTTAGTTTCCGCCGTCTCACCACCAACGACATTGTGCGCCTGCTCTCCCCCACCTCCTTCTACTGGTGCGGCCGCTACGACAATGTGGTCAACACGGGCGGGATAAAGGTGTTTCCCGAGGAGATTGAACGCATCATTGCGCCATGCATCGACCGCCGTTTCTACATCACCTCACGCCCGTCGGAGAAATGGGGACAGGAGTTGGTGCTGAAGATTGAAGGTGAGCCGATGGCAGCCAGCGAGCAGGAATCGCTCACCGCGCAGATAAACGCCCGACTCACGCCCTACCAGCGCCCGAAGAGCATCATCTACCAAGCGCATTTCGCCGAGACAACGACAGGCAAAGTGAAGCGCGAAAAAGCAGAGTAACCAACATCGCAAAGCGACATAAGAACGACAAAAGCGGAAGCACCCGAGAGGAATGCTTCCGCTTTCATTTATGTTGCTACCGAAGAGGCTAACCGAATATCAGCACGACAAGTTGCGCGGTGATGACTCGAAGGAACATCGACAACGGATAGACTGTTGAGTAGGCTACCGCAGGAGCGTCGTTGTTAGCCACCTTGTTGGAGTAAGCCAATGCGGGGGGATCGGTATAACTACCAGACATGATACCAAGAATCGAGAGATAGTTGAACTTGAACTTGGCGCGGGCAATCACACTCATAATCACCAATGGAATGAAGGTGATGATGAAGCCCCAGAGCACCCACATAAGACCTTGGCTATTGAACACCGTTTCGGCAAACTTCTCGCCGGCACCGAGGCCAACCGAAGCAAGGAACAAGCAGATGCCCACCTCGCGGAGCATCAGGCTGGCACTGGTAGAGGTGTAGGTGGTGAGTTTAAACTTGTAGCCGAAGCGGCTCAAAAGGATTGCTACAACGAGTGGACCACCAGCAAGACCAAGTTTCATCGACGCCGACATTCCAGGGATGGCGATAGGCAAAGAACCCACGATGATGCCGAGGAAGATGCCGATAAACATTGTAATCATATTCGGCTCGTGCAAACGCTTCATCGAGTTTCCGAGGCGTGTTGCAAGGCGCTCAATGTGGGCAGGGTCGCCAACCACCGTAATGCGGTCGCCCACCTGCAAAGTGAGGTTCGGGCTTGCCAAGAGGTCGAGACCGGCACGGTTAACGCGTGTAGGGTTAAGGTTGTAGCCATTGTGCAGACGGAGCGAGCCGAGGGTGCGGCCATTGTAGTGGCTCTTCGTAACGAGGATGCGTCGCGAAACCACATTCGACTGCTTTTCCTCTTCCCACTCAGTATCGACTTCGTGGCCGATAAACGACTGGAATGCCATTTCGTCCTGCGCAGAGCAAACAGTGAGCAGAAGGTCGTCCTTATTGATTACGGTCTTCGACGTAGGGACAACGACTTCGCCTGTTTCGCTTACCTTGAGGCGCGACACCACGAAATTGTGGTCGATAATCGCATGCACCTCACCAATGGTTTTGCCGAAAATCAGGGCATTCTCAACCTTGAAAGTAACGACAAACGGCTTGAGAGTGCTGTCCTCATTTTCCGTTTCAATCTCTTTTTGTTCGTTTTCAATCTTCACGCGGAAGATGACCTTCAGGAGAATCATCGAGAGGATTATACCAACCACACCGAGAGGATATGCGGCAGCATAACCCATCGAGAGGTCCTCGGCAGTGCCCGCCGTTGCAGGGTCGAGAGTTTCAAGAGCCTGCTGAGCAGCACCAAGACCAGGGGTGTTGGTAACGGCGCCCGAGAGGATACCCACAATCTGCGCGATTTTCACGTCGCAGGTGTAGTAAATCGTCATAGCGACCGCTACGTTGAGCATCACCACGATAAAGGCAAGCAAGTTCATCTGCATACCGCCCTTCTTGAACGAAGAGAAGAAACCAGGACCAACCTGCATACCGATTGAAAACACGAATAAAATCAAGCCGAAATCACGAATGAAATTCAGCAATGACGCATTGGCAATAGAGAAACCGAAATGCGCCGCCACGATGCCCACAAACAGTACGAATGTGACACCCAAGGAAATCCCGAAGAACTTAATCTTGCCCAGAAGCACGCCCAACGCTATGACAAGCGAATAGACGAGCACATCGTGGGCAACCGAGGTTTCCGTAAATAACGATACTATCCAATCCATCTGTATATATTATATTTCGAGGTGCAAAAGTACTGCTTTTTTCTCAAAATCCACACATTGGCGCCCCACTTTATTACACAACCGCGGCTAGGTTTTGGCTCCGCGCGAGTCAAGAAATGTAATATTCTTTAAATATTGAACATTTTTTTTGATTAAAATCCTTTTATC
>CAVEIP010000043.1:0-17615 GCA_963615935.1 [Ruminococcus] lactaris
AAATAGTCGTGAGCCTTCTTTTCTCTACCATAGGTAGTACGTAGAGCATACCAATGCCTTTCATCCTCTTTTGGTCGTGGCACAATAATGGTGGACACCCCAGTGTGTGAGTTCTTCGTCGCTGAGGGCTGTAGAACTTCGGGGAGGACAGCCGGAGGCAAGTCCGGTGTTGCGAGCGGTTGACATCCCGCCTCGGGTGCTTTTACATCTGATATGGTGCAATATGATTTCATATCGTGATGGTATCTTATCAAAGACTTGACTTGATACATCGGCACAAAGAAAGCGTGAGTTCATCTTGTTGTCCGTCCCACGCATCGAGGCTCTCGCATTGCCTATTGTAGTTGAACAGACAACGTTAGAGCCCACGCCGATATGATAACCATTACCCTAAGAGGCCCATATAAACAAGCGCACTGCACCCGTGTGGGTACAATCCGTGCTTACAAGGTCCCTACGGGGTCGATATAATCACACCCTGAGTCATCTACCGTTGCTACGTTCAAGACTACAATATCGATTTGCGAGATTTCGATGCGTCTCAAACACAGCGTCGACAAACGCCTTCAATATGTCTTGGATTATCGTCCCATCCACGCCCTCGTCGTATAGATGTCATGTTGACTTCACTACACTCCGCACGGCGTGAGCAGCCTCTATTACACTGATGGAAGAACTCGTCTTTCGTTAGCGTTTGTTTAGGGCATTGATAGTCCAAAAACAAAGATACACTTAATTTCTAAGATGTAAGAAGAAATACTCAAAAAACTGGCAAATGGCTGAATGGGTAGATTCATTTGGACTTAAGAAGGATAGAGCCGTTAAACCTTTTTGGGGTTTTGCGGTCAAAATTGAACAAGTGACAATTAGCAAGTGTCAATTAACAACTACTAACTAACAGCCGTTTAACCCCTTAATGTTGGCGCCCGACACGGATCAAGGGCCGATTTGCGATGAAAAAGTTTATTTGTTTGGCGATTGCCGCTCTCTGCATGGGATTAAGCATGACATCATGCAACAACGATGAGCCGGAAGTGAATAAGGGTTTCACTGCGCAAGGTCACGAATATGTGGATTTGGGGCTGCCGAGCGGAGTGTGTTGGGCAACGTGCAATATAGGCGCATCTTCGCCGTACGAATTCGGCTCTTATTTTGCATGGGGCGAGACGACGGCCAAGAATGACTTTTCGTGGGACAACTACAAGTATTGCGACGGTACCAATAACTGCACAAAATACAGCACGTCCGACGGCAAGACAATCCTCGAGCCGGGCGATGACGCTGCGATTGCAAACTGGGGCACGAAGTGGCGAATGCCCACCAAGGAAGAGTTTGCCGAACTGGGTGAATGTTGTACCTGGGAATGGAAGAATGACTTCAATGACGTAAACGGCTATCTTGTCACTGGTCCTAACGGTAACTCGATTTTCCTGCCTGCGGCGGGCTACAATATGGGTGTCGATAAGGGGGTGTTCCTTTGGTATTGGTGCACATCGGTCTACACCACATATTTCAACAACGAGAATGCTTACGCATTGATGGCGGTTGATTTCTGTAAGTATGACAATTTCTCGTACGACCGCTGTTACGGCTTGCCAATCCGCCCGGTAATGGACAAATAGGCATAGAGCAGAAGATGATTTGAAAGGAAGTCGGGGCACCCGCTATGGGAGTCCCGACTTGTTGCGTTAAACCTTTTTGGGGTTTTGCGGTCAAAATTGAACAAGTGACAACTAACAGCCGTTTAACCCCTTAATGTTGGTGCCCGACACGGATCAAGGGCCGATTTGCGATGAAAAAGTTTATTTGTTTGGCGATTGCCGCTCTCTGCATGGGATTTAGCATGACATCATGCAACAACGATGAGCCGGAAGTGAACAAAGGTTTCACAGTGCAAGGACATGAGTATGTGGATCTCGGATTGCCGAGCGGGTTGCTGTGGGCTACGTGCAACATCGGCGCTTCGAAGCCGTCGGACTGCGGCTCATATTTCGCGTGGGGCGAGACAACTCCCAAAGATGGCTTTTCGTGGGACAACTACAAATATAGCGAGGGTAGAACCTGCACAAAATATAACTACACCGACAACAAGATGATTCTTGAGCCAGGCGACGACGCTGCGATTGCAAACTGGGGCACGAAGTGGCGTATGCCTATCCAGGCCGATTTCGTGGAACTGAAGGACAATTGCACCTGGGAATGGCAGAAGGACTACGATGGCATCAGCGGCTATCTGGTAATCGGTCCTAATGGGAACTCGATTTTCCTGCCGGCTGCCGGCTACGATTGTGGTGTGTACAAGGGATCTATTTTGTACTATTGGAACACGAATCTCTATACGGATAACACATGGTATCAATGCCGGGATGGGTACAATTTTTTTGCAGTTGAAGGGTATCTTCTTCCGTATTATCACGACGAACGCTATCATGGCTTCCCAATCCGCCCGGTTATGGACAAATAAGCATAGAGCAGAAGATGATTTGAATGGAGTCGAGGCGCCTATAGTGGGTGCCCCGACTTGCTGTGCTTGACTATAATAACGGAGTCATGTATACGGGTAATAGTAGGATGTTGCCGTCTTTGCGGAGATCTTTGGTGTACAGAAGGTATGGCTGCTTTATCCTATCGGAATATTTCTGGCAGAATGCATCCAATGATGAGTGAGTCTTGTATCCAGATGATTTTACTTCAATCGGGCAAAGTTTGTTTCCTCGTGACAGGAGAAAGTCTATTTCATAGGAATGGGTGTCGTCTTTTGCAAATGTGTAATAGAACAGTCTGTTGCCTGATGCGCGGAGCATTTGTGCAATCAGATTCTCATAGACATATCCTAAATTGGCTGTAAGTTTGTCGTTGAGCAGTTTTTGGTAGATGAGATTCTCTGTAAAGTCTTTATCCCAAAAAGCCATAGTTGTAAAAAGACCGGTGTCGCCTACATAGAGTTTGTATTTGCCAAAATCGGCAGTCAGCGACATCCCTACATTCGGGTCGTCGGCATGATAAGCCACATTGATTGTTTTGCTGTCCTCCAGATTAAGAAGCATTTCAGCGATTCTGTTTGCCCCGATATTTCCAACTATAGGTGTGGGTTTGTAGCGCATAAGATTGCGGCTAAGTTGTGATGGGATGGACATAAACAGTTTCGAGATTTTACCAGTGGGGTCGATTTTTAAAAAGTCATCGGCGTAAAGTTGGATAATCTGGCGTTTTACAATGTCGACCTGTTGCAGATTGTTCGTTTCAAGGTACGCGTTGATTGCTTGAGGCATACCGCCGACGAGCATATACAACCTCAGTTCGCGCATCTTTTGGCGATTCAATCCATCGCCAAGTTCAAGCCTTTTGTCATAGAACTTTTGCATCAACGGCATTGTCGTTTCATCGCCCATTGCCCATCTGAATTCCTCATAGTCCATAGGAAACATCTCAAGGCGATGCTCTTCGCTTGGGATGCTGATACCTTTTGTGTTTTTCCGAATGCTGATGAGTGACCCTGTCTCGATAAAGTCATATCTACCGTCCTTGACAAGATACTTTATGGCTTGACGCGCTTTCGGGCATTGTTGCACCTCATCAAAGATTATTGCAGATTCCCGTTCGTATAATGTAGTCTTGTAGATGTTTTGAAGGTATAGGAAGATGTAGTCCAGATCCATTAGGTCGTTGAATAAAGATTTTACATCTTCAGATGCCTCATTGAAGTCAATTAGAATATATGAACGGTATTCTTTTTGCCCGAATTCTTCAACGATTGTCGACTTCCCGATACGCCGTGCGCCCTCCAACAGCAAAGCACTCTTGCCGTTTGATTCTTCCTTCCAGTCTTTCAGTTTCTTATAGATTTTGCGCTTGAAAATTCTTTCTGCCATAGTAGTCTGTTTGACTGCAAATTTGCATAGAATTCGCCTAATACCCAAATTTTTTATGGTAAATTATAGCCTGGCACGGAAATTTTTTTGGAGTGAATTATAGCCTGATACGGAAATTTTTCTTTGGTTCTGGTGTGGCTTGGAAGCAAAATGAGGAGGGAAACCGAGTGGTTTCTCTCCTCATTTTTATGGGGTTGGCTTGTGGCTTACACTTCGAGATCTTGGTTGAAGATTTCGTGCCAGGGGAGACCCTGCTTGTTGAGTTGTTCCATGAATGGGTCTGGGTCGAACTCTTCAACGTTCCATACGCCCGGGCGTTTCCAGATGCCTTTGAGATACATCATCGCGCCAATCATTGCTGGCACGCCAGTGGTGTAACTTACGGCCTGCATGCCTGTTTCGAGGAAGGCTGCGTGGTGCGAACAGTTGTTGTAGACGTAGTAGGTGAGGTCCTTGCCTTCCTTGTCCTTACCGCTGATGCGGCAACCGATGGATGTTTCGCCAGTGTAGTTCTCGCCGAGTTCCTTAGGGTTAGGAAGTACGGCTTTTAGGAACTGGATAGGCACGATTTCCATGCCGTTGTAGTTGATAGGCTCGATGCTTGCCATGCCGATGTTTTGGATTACGCGCAGGTGGGTGAGGTATTCCTGTCCGAATGTCATCCAGAAGCGTGCGCGCTTGATAGACGGGTAGTTCTTCACAAGACTCTCAAGCTCCTCGTGGTACATCAAGTATGACTCGCGTGCGCCGATGTTAGGGTAGTTGAGCGGCTTGTGGACCGACAGAGGGTCGGTTTCGTGCCATTCGCCGTTTTCGTAGAACTTGCCGCGTTGGGTGATTTCGCGGATGTTGATTTCCGGGTTGAAGTTGGTGGCAAACGCCTTGCCGTGGTTGCCAGCGTTGCAGTCCACGATGTCGAGGTGCTCCATCTCAGAGAAATGGTGCTTTGCAGCGTAGGCGGTGAAGATGCCCGACACGCCCGGGTCGAAGCCGCAGCCGAGGATGGCTGTAAGGCCGGCTTTCTCAAAGCGGTCCTTGTAGGCCCATTGCCATGAGTATTGGTATTTTGCTTCATCGAGAGGCTCGTAGTTGGCTGTGTCCAGATAACTAACGCCGCATTCGAGGCAAGCGTCCATGATTGTGAGGTCTTGGTAGGGTAACGCAAGGTTTACCACCAAGTCGGGTTTGTGCTTCTTGAACAGCGCCACGAGTTCAGGCACCTTGTCGGCGTCGACCTGGTCGGTTGTAACGTTGTCCTTGCCGATGGCCTTAGCCAGAGCGTCGCACTTGCTCTTGGTGCGTGAGGCAATCACGATTTCGCTGAACACGTCGGAGTTTTGGGCGCATTTGTGGGCAGCCACAGTGGCTACGCCGCCCGCTCCGATAATTAATACTTTTGCCATTGTTTTTCTTTCTTTTATAGGGTTAATCTTTAATTACTTATTGAAGTAGGAACATGCACACGGTCATGTAGATCATCATGCCAATAATGTCGTTGGTGATGGTGATAAACGGGCCGGTGGCGATGGCTGGGTCCACCTTGAGTTTCTCGAGCGTCAGCGGCACGAAGGTGCCGAAGGTGGCAGCGAAGAGCACCACGGCGAAGAGGGAGATGGACACTGCTATTGTGATTTTGAAGTCGGGGTGGAAGATGAAGAAGTTGTAGGCAAACACCAAGAGCGAGATGATGCTCGCGTTGATGAGTGCCAACCCGAGTTCTTTGAGAATCTGCGACAGCGAGCGCTTGAGGTCGAGCGATCCGTTGGCGAGACCCTGCACCACGATTGCCGACGACTGGATGCCCACGTTGCCGCCCGTGCCGCCAATCAGCGGGATGAACAGCGCGATGGCAGGGTTGTTGGCAAAGTTGCCTTCGAAGTTGCCGAGAATCCATGAGTTCGACAGACCGCCAATCATGCCGATGATGAGCCACGGCAAGCGAGCCTTCGCCTGGTCGAGAATCTTGTCGTCGGTCTCGACGTCGGTGGAGAGACCGGAAGCCAATTGGTAGTCGCGTTCGGTTTGCTCGCGCGCTTCGTCCATCACGTCGTCGAAGGTGATGCGCCCCACGAGGCGTCCGATGCCGTCGACCACAGGCATAACGGCCAAGTCGTACTTCTCAAACGTGAGCACCACGTCGTCGAGCGGCTCGTCGGCCTTCACTGCGTAGGGGTCGGGCTCCATCACATGCTTTATCTTTGACGCTGAAGGGTTGGTGATGAGAGTCTTCAGCGGAAGGATGCCTTTGAGTTTGCGGTCGTCGTCGATGACGTAGACGTAGAAAATCTCGTCCATGTCCTCCGCCTGTTCGCGCATGCGCTTCACACATTCCGGCATGCTCCAGTTTTCGTTGACCACAATCATTTCCGTGCCCATCAACGATCCTGCGGTGTCCTCCGGATACTTCATTAGGTCGATGATTGAACCCGCCTGCTCAACGTCGTCGACATGGGCAAGCACCTCCTCCTGGTCCTCCTTGTCAAGTTCCTGGATAAGATCAACGGCGTCGTCGGTGTCGAGGTGCTCCACGAAATGCTTGGCGATGTCCTTGTTGGGCATATTCTCAAGCATTCGATGTCGGTCGTCCTCGTCAAGTTCCATAAGAGTGTCGGCGGCGGTGTCGCTGTCGAGATGCGACACAACATACTCCGCGTCCTCGAGATCCATTTTCTGGATCAGTTCGGCAATGTCGGCCGGGTGGAGCTCCTTGAGTTCCGCCATGATCTGCGCCTCATTGTCCTCTTTGATGAGATGCTCCATCTCCTCAAGAAAGTCTTCTGAAAATTCCTTCATGCCGTTACTGTTGGGTTAAAAGGTTAGTCAATCTGATGAATTCCGCCACGGAGAGTTGCTCCGGACGCTTGTTGAAAATCTCGTCTTTCAGCACGTCATCGCTCTTTGCCAAGGAGCGCAAAGAGTTGCGCAGAGTTTTGCGGCGCTGTCCGAAGGATGTCTTCACGACGTTCTTCAGTTGGCGCTCGTCGCAGCCGAGGTCGTTCACCGAGTTGCGGCGCAGGCGGATGACGCCCGACTTGACCTTTGGCGGCGGGTTGAACACGTGCTCGTCGACGGTAAACAGGTATTCGATGTCGTACCATGCCTGCAACAGTACAGACAGGATGCCGTAGGTCTTCGACCCGGGGCGTGCGGCGATGCGTTCAGCCACTTCTTTTTGGAGCATTCCGCTGCAGCAGGTGATGCGGTCGCGGTAGTCGAGCACTTTAAAGAATATCTGTGACGAGATGTTATAGGGATAGTTGCCGATTACGCAGAAATTGCAGTCGAAGAGGCTCCCAAGATCCAGTTTCAAGAAGTCCTCGCCGATGATGCGTCCCTCGAGTTGCGGGAAGTTGCGCTGCAGATAGTCGACCGACTCGCGGTCGAGTTCCACAACGGTCACATCGTGGCCGCGCTCCAGCAGAAACTGCGTGAGCACACCCATGCCCGGCCCTACTTCGAGCACTGGCATCCCGCGGTAGTCGTCGAGAGTGGCGGCAATGCGGTCGGCTATGTTGAGGTCGGTCAGGAAATGCTGTCCGAGAAACTTCTTTGGCTTAACTTTTTGCATAATTCGGAAATTTGCACAAAAATGCTTCGCAAAGTTACAAAATTCCGAAGAAACCGCGCGCCCGTAAGTGGCTTTGTAACGAATTTTAAGATTGGATAGGAAATTATCCTTTTAACGGCTCACCGAAGTCGAGGGTGCCGATTCTGTCGCGCTCGCAGCGGCGCTTTGCCCAGCAGCGGCGGCACATTGCCATGTATTTGTCGTTGCCTCCGATTTCCACCTGTTCGCCGTCCATCACCACGTTGCCGGCACGGTCGATGCGTGCGTTGATGATTGTTTTGCGGCCGCAGGTGCAGGTAGACTTCACCTCGTCGATGGTGTCGGCAATTTCGAAGAGGCGCCGCGAGCCGTCGAAGAGATGGCTCTGGAAGTCGGTGCGCAGACCATAGCATAGCACGTTGACGCCGAAGTTGTCCACCACCCGTGCCAACTGGTCAACCTGATCGGGCGTGAGGAACTGCGCCTCGTCGATGAGAATCCACTCTTTCAGCCCGTCGCCTTCAAACACGTCGGTGAGCATCTTGTACATGTCGCTTTCCGGGTAGATCCAACTGCAGCGGCGCTCAATGCCGATGCGTGAGCGAATTACGGAATCCTTCTCGCGGTCGTCGACGATGGGCTTCATGCAGATGTAGTCCATGCCCCGCTCCTCAAAGTTGTAGGCGGTGGTGAGCAGCATAGCGGTCTTGGCGGAACCCATGGTTCCGTAGCGGAAATATAGTTTCCCTCGGCGGAGGGGATTCTCGTAGTTCATAATGTCAGGTTGTTTGGTTAAAAATGATTCGGTGCAAATGTAGGAAAACACTTGCGCTAGCAAAGAATTTCGGAGCGAAAAGTTATTAACAATTTTCCATTTTGTTGCCTCGGAACGCTGTGGGGGCAACGCCTGAGTGGCGTGCGAAAAACTTGCTAAACGACGCCTGATCAGCGAAATGCAGCGCTTCGGCAATGTCGGCAATCGGCATGCTCGTGGTGGAAAGCAGATTGCGCGCATCGCAGTAGAGGAGTTCGTAGACGAAGTTGCTCACCGTGCGTCCTGTTGCCGTCTTGACGATGCGCGTGAGGTACTGCGTGGTGATGTTCAGTTGGTTGGCGTAGAAGTCGACCGTATGCTCCTTCCGGTAGTGGCTGATGGCGAGATTCATGAATCGGCGCAGTAGCGAGTTGCGGATGGGCGTGTCGGCTGAAGGGTCGGCGGCATGACGGCCGAGTGCGTCGTCGGCTTCGAGGTAGAAACGCTCGAGCGCATTCTGTACAAGTTTCAAATGGCACAAATGCCCTGTGCGGAGAATTTGAACACCGATGTCGCGCACGGAGTCCATTATCTGCTCCCGCTCCTCGCGGGTGAGGCAGAACACTGGCTGGCGGTAGGCATTCATGCCAAATGCCACCAGGCGGCCGATGTCCACGTCGTGCAAACGGTCGACAAACCCTTTCGTTACAGCGAGAAACGCACAGCGGAAATTGCTTGACTGGCTGTGGAAGCTTGTTAGATGTAGCGGCGACAGCGCGCAGATTGACGATTCCTCGATGAAGTAGTCGGTACCATCGACCGACAGCACTGCGCTGCCTTCAAGCACGATGGCGTAACTGTAGGCGTTGACCCTTACGGCACCACCCTTTAGCGGGCTGAACGGCTGGTCGTGCTCGGGAATGAACACCGCCACCTCGCCACCATAGGTCTCGCCGGGCTTCAACCTTAGAAGTTCGGGAATGTTGATTATCTGCACATTGTCCATGTGGCAAAAATAACCATTTGTTTCAAATAAAACAAATTCTGCCATAAAAAAGACAATCCCGAAAAAGCCAATTTTGGCGAACTTTGCACTCGAATTTAAACGGACAAATAATGACATTCAACAAACTATTGGCTATCAGTGCCTCATGCTTTTTGGCAGTGGGCGTTGCAACAGCCGCCGAGCGGTCGATGACTCTCGAGGAGGTGCTCACCATGGCAGAGAGCAACAGCAAGACCCTGCAGATGCGCCATGCTGCCGTCGACGTGGCAGAAGAAGGAATCAATGTGGCGAAAAACGACCGGTTGCCGTCGATCGACGCAAGTTTGTCGTTCAGTTACATCGGCGACGGATGGATGAGCGACCGCAATTTCAAGAACGGCGCGCGTGCCGACATGCCACACTTCGGCGACAGTTTTGTGCTGAAGGCATCGCAGGTGGTCTATGCTGGCGGTGCGATTAATACGGGAATAGAAATCAGTGAGTTGCAGAAGCAAATCGCTGAACTCGAGTTGGCCAACGACCAGCAGAACGTGCGCTTCCTGCTTTGTGGCTACTATCTGCAACTCTGCCAGTTGCGCAACCAAGCCGACGTCTATAAGGAGAACATCGTTCAGACGGAGGCGCTCATCAAGGAAATCAAGGCAAGTTACGAGCAGGGCACGGCGCTCCGTACCGACATCACACGCTACGAACTCCAGTTGGAGAATCTCCAACTCGGACTGACCCACACCGAAAACCAGCAACGCATCATCAATCGCCACATCACCACCGCTATCGGACTTGACCAAGCCACAACCATCGTGCCCGACACCTCGGTTGCCGATGCAGCCGTGAGCCTTTCCAACGAGCAGACGTGGCAAAACCAGGCGAGTGCTTCGCCAGCCCTTCAGTTGGCAGGTAAGAGCGTGGAGATGAGCATCAAACAACAGAATCTCGCCAAGGCCGGACGCCGTCCGTCGGTAGCGCTGGTGGCAGCCAACGAGTTCAACGGCCCTATCCTTATTGAGGTGCCGCCAATCAACAAAAACTTCAACTACTGGTATGTTGGCGTAGGCATAACCTACAAGTTTGACGCACTCTACAAGAACAACAAGAAACTCCGCCAAGCAAAGGCGGCAACCCTACAGGCAGAAATAGCCCAGTCGGCGGTTGAGGAAAACATTGCCAACGGTGTGCACGACGCCTATGTGAATCTCGACGAGGCGTTTACCCGCCTGAAGTCGAAGGAAACGAGTGTGAAATTGGCGCAGGAGAACTACTCCGTGGTGCGCAACCGCTATCTCAGCGGTCTGGCACTCGTAACCGACATGCTCGATGCCGCCAACGTGAAACTCAGCAGCGAACTCGACCTCACCAACGCTCGCATCGACATCGTCTACCAGCACTGTCTATTGAAGAAAACTATCGGAAACTTATAAACTCATAACAATAAAATGGCTAAAAAGAAATTCATACCAAATCTGGTCTTAATCCTTGTAATCGTGGGCGGCATCGTCTGGGTGGCAAGCAAGTTCTTCCACTTCGGCAACGTGGAATACACCGACAATGCGCAGGTGCGCCAGGACATTATGCCGGTCAACACCCGTGTGCAGGGATTTATCAAGAAGATATATTTTTCAGAGTATCAGCACGTGAAGAAAGGCGACACTCTGCTCGTAATCGAGGACTCTGAGTTCCGCCTCCAACTGGCTCAGGCCGAGGCTAACTATGCCAACGCCATTGTGGGCAAGAACGCTATGAACACAACCATCAGCACCACGCAGAGCAACATCGCGGTGAGCGACGCTGCCGTCACGGAGGCAAAGGCTCGTCTCGACAATGCCAAACTCGAGTATGACCGCTACACCACTCTGTTGAGTCAGGAGGCTGTTACCCGTCAGCAGTTTGACCGCGTGAAGACCGACTACGACGCAGCGCGCGCCCGCTACGACCAACTCACCCGTCAGAAGAATTCTACAGCCCTTCTGAAGCAGGAACAGACGCAACGCCTTGAGCAGAACGACGGAGGCATCAAGATTGCCGAAGCGGCTCTCAATCAAGCGCGCCTGAACCTATCCTACACTGTCATCGTGGCAACTGCCGACGGTGTGACCGGCCGCAAGAACATCCACGAGGGTCAACTCGTGCAGCCGGGACAGACGATGGTCGACCTTGTGGTTGCCGACAGCCGTTGGATTGTTGCCAACTACAAAGAGACACAGACCTCAAAGATGAAGCCTGGACAAACAGTGAAGATTACTGTCGACGCCGTGCCTGGCGTTACCTACGAAGGCCGTGTGCAAGCCCTTTCGAAGGCCACAGGCGCATCGTTCTCACTTGTACCTCAAGACAATTCGTCGGGCAACTTCGTTAAGGTTGAGCAGCGCATCCCAGTGCGCATCGAGTTTACCGACGCCAATAGCAAAGAGAACCTTGAACGCTTGCGTTCGGGTATGAATGCAGAGTGTACAGTCAATTTCTGATTGAATCATGGCAGGACCAAACATACCTAAAGAGATAATGATGTTCCGCGACTTTATTCCCAATAAGGTGCGGCTCATCATCACTCTGCTCATGGCATTGTCGTTTCAGTTTAGCGGCGGCATCTACCTCTCATCGGCGGCTCGCATGGTGGGCTCGCTGGCAGTGAAGACGGAGGACATTATGATGGCTGGCTATGCTTCGTTTGTGGGAATGACAATGATTTTCCCTGTGCTCTTCCGTCTGAAGTTCCGCTTCACCTCGCGCACAATTCTGCTCACAGTGTGCCCAGTGCTGATTGCGTGCAACATTGCCACCGTCTATTGCGACAATCTGTTTCTGATGATGGCAATCTGCTTTGTGGCTGGCGCATTTCGCATGTGGGGCACATTTGAATGCCTGTCAAGCGCTCAGTTGAGCATCACTGAGACTCGCAACTTCGCAGTGTTCTTCCCTGTGGTCTACATCATTGTGCTCGGCACCATCCAACTCTCGGGTCTCGCCACAATCCACATTGGCGAGCATATCCATTGGCACTATATGCATTGGGCGATTGTTGGTGTGCTCTGCTGCACATGGCTCATCACCGTGACCCTTACGCGCCATTTTCGCTTCATGAAGCCGATGCCGCTAAAGGGTATCGATTGGCTTGGCTGCGCATTGTGGTCAATCTTCTTGCTGGCTATGATTTTCGTGTTTCAGTACGGCAAATATTTCGACTGGACCGATGCTGTGGAAATCCGCATAGGCATCGTGGTGGCAGTGGTGGCACTGCTCCTCTCTGTGAGGAGGATGATGACCCTGCCGCAACCCTACATCGAGTTGGCTACGTTCCGCTATCGCAATGTTATGACATTGATATTCCTCTTCCTTGTGCTCGAACTGCTGCTCACTCCGTTTATGCTCTTGCAGAATGTGCTCACGGGCGGTATTCTCGGCTTCGACGATCTTAACAACGCGTCGCTCAACTGGTTGAGTTTTGCAGGCATTGTCGTTGGTACGGTGTTTATCTACTTTTGGCACGTGCGTTGGGGCGGTGGCTACAAGATGGCGGTGTTTCTCGGGTTTGGACTCATCGTGGTCTATCAAGTGATGATGTATTTCCTTGTCGACCCAGGACTTAACATCGAGAAACTCTATCTGCCGGCATTCCTTCGCAGTGTAGGTTATGTGGTGCTCTACGTGTCGCTTACCGTCTACCTTACGGGACAGGTGCCGTTTCAACACTTCTTCCAAGGGCTGTGCGTCTTGGGTTTTGTGCGCACAGGCTTCGGCGGCCCGCTTGGCGAGGCTATATATGAGCACTGGATGGAGCATTCGATGGCGTCAAACCTCGGCAATCTCAGTGCCACGCTCGACGTTGTGAATCCGTTGGCGGCATCAATGCCGCGAGGCGCGCTCATTGGCGAGGCAATGCAGCAGACCATGCTTGTGAGTCTGAAGGAAATCTTTGGATGGACGTGCATAGGCGGCATCATCCTGCTCCTTGTTATCATCTCCTACCGCTTCCTCAATCGAGGACGCGTGGGGCGCCTTCCTGGCATGCGACACATCAAGCGCATCATGAAGCGTAGCCTGATTCCTTCCGATTAAAATCAATACACACAACAAATGCCAATCGCAGCTGGTGAAGAGAGAGACACCGGCTGCGGTTTTTTTTGCAGACGGTGGGGCAAAAAAAATGACCGTTGTTTCACAACAATAGTCATCAATAAATCTACAATCTATAAAAACATATATATTTCGAAAAAAGCGGTTTTCAAAGGTAATAAATTCGATTTCCACGGCACTTGATTCAAAGAATCAAGATTGGGAGAACGGTGGGTTTTAGCACCCTTTGTTCTCAATCGCACTCCAAATATAATATTCACATTTTAAACATGCAAGACTTTTTAAATAAAAAATTGCAAATATTCTGTTTCATTTTCTATAATAGTGTTTAAAAACATCTTTTCTGTCGTTTTTGCTTTATCTTTGGATAAGATATGCTGTATCTTTGAAAAATAAAGCAACCGACGATGAAGACGATAGGCATTCTTTCCGACACTCACGGGCACTGGGACGACCGCTACGCGAAGCATTTTGCCAACTGCGATGAGATTTGGCATGCTGGCGACATTGGCAGCGACGAGGTGCTCGACCGTCTCAATGCCATTGCTCCTGTGCGTGCGGTGGCGGGCAACATCGACGGCCAGCCGATGCGGCGCATCCTTGGGGTGTGGCGCGATTGGGTGACTGACGGGGTGAGTGTGTCTATGACCCACATTGGCGGTTACCCCGGCAAGTATGCTCCTGGAGTGAAGTTTAAACTGGAGGTGAAGCGCCCACAGATTTTTGTGGACGGACACAGTCATATCCTCAAGGTGATGTACGACCGCCAGTTGGGTCTGCTTCACATCAATCCCGGGGCGGCGGGCGTGTACGGCTGGCAGGCTGTGCGCACACTGATTCGCCTGACTGTGGACAACGGGACTATCAAGGACCTCGAAATCATCGAACTTGCCAAACCTGAACTATCATCAATCAAATAATATAGAAATATGAAAAAATTGGTATTGACATTGGCAATAGCATTGGCATGCGGAAGCATGGCTTTTGCCCAGACATCGAAGAAGGTGGCTACAACAGCCGCTAAGGTTGAACAATGTGCCAACAAGGTTGACAAGACTTGCTGCAAAGTAAAGTCTGAAGGCGAGAATGCAAAGAAATACTGCAAGGCTGCTGGCGACAGCGTGAAGAAGCAATGCTGCAAGGCTGGCAAGCAATGCTGCAAGGCGAAGATGCAGGCCGACTCTGCAGGCAAGAAGGCAGTTAAGCAATGCTGCAAGGCAAAGTTGCAGGCAGACTCTGCTCGCGTTAAGGTTAAGAACGGCGTAAAAACTGTAGTGAAGAAGTAATTGATGCCGGAATCTGCTAAAATCACGATGCTCGGTACGGGCAGCGCGTTTGTTACGCGTTGTTTCAACACTTGCTTTGTACTCGAAACCACATTGGCTCGACTTCTTGTCGATGCTGGAGGCGGCAATGCTATCTTGTCGCGGCTCGAGTCGATAAGTCTCAAGCCCGCGGATGTGCGCCACATGTTTCTCACACATGCTCATACCGACCATGTGATGGGCGCTGTGTGGGTGGCACGGGCGATGGTAAACGCAGCGAAGAAAGGCAAGTTTGGCGGAGAGTTTCGTATCTATGGGCATGAACGTGTACTCAATGTGCTTAAGGAGATTTGTCGGCTTACGTTTTCTGCCAAGGATTTCTCGATTCTCGAGAAGCATGCGCTATTTGATGTCCTGACCGATGGCTCTCGCCGAGTGGTTGGCGACATCGATATGGAGTTTTTCGACATTCATTCAACAAAAGAGCAGCAATTTGGCTTCCGAGCCCTACTTCCTGACGGAAAGGTGGTGGTATGCCTTGGAGATGAACCTTTGAATGAGGCTAATGTTGAGATTGCTTCAAATGCTGATTGGCTGATGACTGAGGCATTTTGCTTGCATAAGGACGCCGACATCTATAAGCCATACGAGAAGCATCACAGCACGGCTCTTGATGCTGGGCGTGCTGCCGCAAGGCTGAAAGCACGGAATCTCGTTATCTACCACACCGAGGACAACACGTTGGCCACACGCCGTGAGACCTATACGGCAGAAGCGGCGCAAGAGTATGCCGGCAACATCGTTGTGCCCGACGATATGGACGTGATTCGGATTTAGCAGGCGGGTGAATAAAAAGAACTCCGCCGTGGGCAGATGTGCCTGCGGCGGAGTTCTTTTTGGTATATATGCGGCCGACTATGTGTCGATGCTTGCGTAGGTTGCGTTTTGCTCGATAAACTCGCGGCGTGGCGCTACGTCCTCCCCCATGAGCATCGAGAAGATGCGGTCGCAGGCAGCAGCGTCGTTGATGTGTACTTGCTTGAGCCAGCGGTTTTCAGGGTTCATAGTGGTTGTCCAGAGTTGTTCGTCCGACATCTCACCAAGACCTTTGTAGCGTTGTACCTTGACGGCTTTCTCGTCGCCGTGACCGAATTCTTCGATGAAACTTGCCTTCTGGTCATCGCTCCAGCAGTAGCGCTCTACGCTGCCCACGCTGCACTTGTACAATGGCGGGGTGGCGATATAGAGGTAGCCGTTTTCGATGATTGGACGCATGCGGCGGAAGAAGAGTGTCATCAGAAGTGTTGCGATGTGGCTACCGTCGACATCGGCATCGGTCATGATGATAATCTTGTGGTAGCGGAGTTTGCTGATGTTTGGCTCCTTGCTGTCTTCCTCTGTGCCGATGGTCACGCCAAGGGCGCGGAATATGTTGGTGATTTCCTGATTGTCGAAAATCTTGTGCTCCATTGCTTTCTCCACGTTGAGGATTTTACCGCGAAGCGGGAGGATTGCCTGATGCACGCGGTCGCGTCCCTGTTTTGCAGTACCGCCTGCAGAGTCTCCCTCGACGATGAAGAGCTCGCAGTCCTCGGCTGTGCGCGACTCGCAGTCGGCGAGTTTGCCTGGGAGGCCGCCGCCGCCAAGAGGCGATTTGCGCTGGATGTTTGCGCGCGCCTTCATTGCTGCGCTACGCGCCTTGGCTGCCAACGCTACTTTTTCTACGATGGTGCGAGCCTGTTTAGGATGCTCTTCGAGATATGCTCCGAGGGCATCGCTAACGGCTGTTTGCACAGCGCCGATAACCTCGTTGTTGCCGAGTTTAGTCTTTGTTTGTCCCTCAAATTGAGGTTCCATCACCTTCACCGAGATTACGGCGGTAAGGCCTTCGCGGAAGTCGGCAGGGTCGACTGTTACTTTCTCCTTTTCGAGGATCTTCGACTCGTCGGCGTATTTCTTCAGCGTCGATGTCAAGCCGCGGCGGAAACCTGTGAGGTGTGTACCGCCCTCGATGGTGTCGATATTGTTGACAAATGAGTAGATGCACTCGTTGAACGCTGTGTTGTAGGTGAATGCCACTTCAACAGGGATGCCTTGGCGCTCGGTGTTGATGTAGATGATATCTTCGATGAGATGCTCTTTCGATTGGTCGATGTAGCGCACGAATTCCTTGAGGCCCTCGGTGGAGTAGAACACTTCGCTCTTAGGCTCGCCGTTCTCGTCCTTGACGCGCATATCGGTGAGCGTGAGGTGGATGCCTTGGTTAAGGAATGCAAGGTCGCGCAGACGGTTGGCCAGAGTGTCGTAGTCGTAGACTGTGGTCTGCGTGAAGATGCTTGGGTCTGGCTTGAAGAACACCTTTGTGCCGGTCTCGTCAGTGTCGCCTACGATTGCCACAGGAGCCTTTGGATGACCATAGGCATATTCCTGCTTGTAGACGTGACCGTCGCGGCGCACCTCGGCGCACAGATAAGTAGATAACGCGTTGACGCACGAAACGCCGACGCCGTGCAGACCGCCCGACACCTTATAGGAGCCTTTGTCAAATTTACCTCCGGCGTGGAGCACTGTCAGAACGACCTCCAGAGCCGATTTATGCAGTTTCTCGTGTTTGTCGACAGGGATACCGCGTCCGTTGTCGACCACAGTGATGGAGTTGTCTTCTCCGATAATAACCTCTATGTGAGTAGCGAAACCGGCAAGAGCCTCATCGATGGAGTTGTCGACCACCTCATACACCAAATGGTGGAGACCCTTAGGTCCTGTGTCGCCGATATACATGGCAGGACGTTTGCGCACTGCCTCCAAGCCTTCAAGCACTTGAATGTTACTTGCGCTATAATTTTCGTTGTTCTCAGTCATTCTTTTATTGATTATCCTTTAAACGTACAAATTTACGAAATTTTCCTTATTCCGTTGCGTTAAAAATTGTGTTTTTAGCAAGGCGAGGAGATGAAAAATGGCTTTTCGTAGATTGTTTGCAAAAAATTGAAAATTGGTGTTGTTTGGTGAATTTTTAATGCCTACATTTGCAGTGCTAAGCAATGATTTCGAAATTAGACAATTTTTCAAATTGTTTTATTATTAATTGCTTAAGGCG
>CAVEIP010000044.1:0-1995 GCA_963615935.1 [Ruminococcus] lactaris
GATTCCAGGTGTGGGCAAGGCTATCAAGGACATTGACATCGACGACAATGCTTTCAAGGGCATTGAGGCGATTATCCAATCAATGACTCCTTACGAGCGTCGCAATCCAGAAATCATCAACGGTAGTCGCCGTCAGCGCATCGCTGCAGGTAGCGGCACAACGTTGCAGGAGGTGAACCGCTTGCTCAAGCAGTTTGACAGCACCCGCAAGATGATGAAGATGGCTACTTCGATGAAGTCGCTCAACATGATGCGCAAGATGCGCCGTCATTAAGTCGACAATCATTATAAACATATAAGCGCAATGGCACGTATCAGTATATCTCTAAAGAAACTGATGGCGGTCATTGCGCTTCTTTTTGTGTCGTGTCTTGATGTGTTTGCCGCGGAAACGGTGATTGTCGATTCAATCTGCGACTCGAAGGTGTATCCAGGCACTAAGCGAACCTATTCCGTTTGCCTTCCCAAACAGGTGGCGGGTGAGGTTGGGCTGATGCTTTGCTTCGACGGCGATGTGTTTGCTGCGCGGTCGGTGGTTGATAGTCTTGTGGCTTGCCACAGGATGCCGCCAGTGGCTATGGTGTTTCTCAATCCGGGCGTGGTGGCCGACGGTGCCAGGGTGGTGCGCTATAATCGTAGCAATGAGTTTGATGCGATAGACGGCAGAATGGCTGAATTCGTCGAGGCGGAACTCCTACCTAAGATTGTTGCTCGGCTTGCCCAAATGGGCGTCACTATTTCTGTCAATCCCGATATGCATGCCGTGATGGGTGCAAGTAGCGGTGGAATTGCCGCTTTTACTCTTGCATGGCAACGCCCAGACTTGTTCCGACGGGTGTACTGCAGCGTAGGCACATTCGTGGCGATGCGTGGTGGCGATGGCTATCCGGCGCTGGTGCGTAAGACGGAGCCTCAGCCTTTGAAGATATTTCTCCACGATGGCCGTAAGGATACTTGGAATCCGCTGTTTGGGCATTGGTTTGAATACAATCAATTGATGCTCTCGGCGCTTGAGTTTGCTGGCTATCTGGTGGCGCACGTGTGGGACGACGGTGGTCATTCCATCCGTGGCGGCATCCGTGAGTTTCCAGCGGCAATGTCGTGGCTGTGGAGCGACTGGCAGACGCCATTGATGGCAGGCTCGTCGGGCAATGATATGCTTCAATCGCTACTCATTGATGGAGAAGGCTGGACTATAGCAACGGAAGAAATAAAATTCCCTAAGCATAATACTTTGAAAACGAGCACTGGCAGGACGTACAAGGTGGCGAAAAATTGCGCGGTGGCGATAAGTCCTGACAATAAGACTGTTGTGGAGTCGGAGCCGAACTCTGATTGGCTCGTGGCGAGCATTGTTGACGGGAAAGGCGCGCTAACGTGTCGGCAACGGTTCTATTGGTTGCACAATGTGGCGCATACTGCCGACGCGACAGTGCGGCAAATGGCCTTTGATGCCGATGGCAACTTGTTTGTGGCAACGAATATGGGTGTGCAGATTTGCGACCAAAATGGTCGTGTGCGTGCCATCTTGCCTTTGCCCAAGGGCGGGGCGGCTGAGCGTCTGATGTTTAAAGGCGATTGCCTGTATGTGGAGAGCAGAGGGGTGGTCTATATGCGCCGTCTGCATACCGCGGGCTACGACCCATTGATGCCGCCTTCCATTCCAAAATCCCAAGGACAGGGATAATCCAACAAAAGATGTGTTATTTCTTCTTGTTCCGAAAATTTTTTTCGGACGGTGCATTGTGACGTAATCTGCAATGATTTAAAGTGTTTGCTATCGAATTTCCATGGCATTAAGCCCGCTTGTGCCTATTTGCTTTGAAAAAACTTGAAATAATTACCAAATGTTTAAAATAATCTTTATAACTTTGCAAAAAGATTTATAAAAGGTTTGATTAATAGCAAAAAGAAACAGATTATGAAAAAACGTTGGTATTTGTTTATGGCAGTGGTATTGCTTGTGGGTCTGTTGGGAGTGATTCTCCCTGAAGG
>CAVEIP010000044.1:2005-10110 GCA_963615935.1 [Ruminococcus] lactaris
CCTGAAGGCACTGGGGAATGGTCGTTGCCTGAAAGCGTTAATACTGCTGATGTTGCATGGATGATTACTGCAACAATTTTTGTGTTGATGATGACTCCCGGTTTGTCGTTCTTCTATGGCGGTATGGTTGGAAAGAAAAATGTGATTTCAACCATTTTGCAAAGTTTCATCGCCATGGGTGTGATAAGTGTTTTGTGGGTTGTTGTCGGATTTAGTCTTGCATTCGGTGATGATTTGGGCGGCGTGCTAGGCAATCCAGCCACGTTCTTTATGTTTAAGGGCGTAGGCGCTAATGTTGATACTTATTTGGCGCCGACAATTCCGTTGGCATTGTATGCACTCTTCCAGATGAAGTTTGCAATCATCACCCCGTCATTGATCACCGGTTCGTTTGCTGAGCGTATGCGTTTCTCTGCATATATCGTGTTTATCGTGTTGTTCTGCTTGCTGGTTTATTGTCCACTGGCCCACTGCACATGGCATCCCGACGGACTGTTCCGTCAGATGGGAGTTGTCGACTTTGCCGGTGGTATTGTGGTGCATGCATCATCGGGTGTGGCAGCCTTGGCTGGCGCCATCTATCTTGGCCGCCGTTCGAAGGTAAACCGCAGTGAGTCGCCTGCCAACATCCCGTTCGTAATTCTCGGTGCTGCGATGCTCTGGCTCGGTTGGTTCGGCTTCAATGCCGGTTCTTCGCTCGCTGCCGATGCTATTGCAGTGAAAGCCTTCCTCAACACCAACACCGCTTGTGCGGTTGCAATGCTGGCGTGGTTGTTCTTCGACCGTCTGCAAGGCCGTAAGCCTTCTGGTATGGGCGCTGCCGTTGGTGCAGTTGTCGGACTTGTGGCAATCACTCCTTGTGCGGGTTATGTTACTGTAGGTCAGAGCCTGTTTATTTCAATCATCACTACGATTGTCTGCAACATTGCGGTGCACTGGAAAAACAAGACGCATATCGACGACGCGCTCGACGTGTTCCCAACCCACGGTGTCGGTGGTATTGTCGGCACAATCTTCACTGGCGTGTTTGTTGGTGGATTGGTTGTAGGCAACTGGCAAGTGTTTGGAGCTCATGTGCTCGCAGTAGTGGCAGTGTTTGTCTACTCGTTTGTAGTGAGCCTCGCGCTTTACTGGATTACCGACAAGTTGATGACTCTGCGCGTATCCGTTCGCAGTGAGAAAGTCGGACTCGACATCAGTCAGCACGATGAGCAATACAACTTCGCCGACAACGACGTACTTGAGGTGGAAGAGGAGTTGTCTGAAATCCGCAAACGCCTTGACGAGATAAGTGGCGACAAGAAATAGAAAATGGGTTTTTACAATAGTTGCGCATGCGCTTTGGCTTATTGCCGGCGCATGCGCTTTTTTTTAGTTACGGTATTTGCGTTTGGGATTCTTTGGGAACCATCCTTTCTCTACGCGTTTGCGCTGCTCGAAGATTTCGCCGATGCCCCAGAACGATGAGAATCCGGTCACGCCAAGGATTACCGACCAGAACAGGTCGTCGACCCACCACGCAAAGAAGGCGCAGACAATGCCCACGAGCAGGAACATCCACCAAATGCGCACACCAAAATAGTATTCGCCTTTGATTACCAGCGGATGAAACGTGCCGATTACCAGAAATGTGCAAAGCCCGATAACGAGGCCGGCAAGGTTGTATTGTTGGAGAAATTCTGTCATATCAGTGTGATGAATTGGTTGACGTATGCTTTGTAGAGTATTTGTGCGAGAAGATATAGGATTACAATGTTGTAGATGTAGCGGTTATTGAATCGGATGGTGCGTTGGTTGCGCGTGAGCGAGTAGAGGCTTATCGACAGTGCCACGAGCAGGAGGACGGCGCCTATGTGCCAGCCGCCTGTCGGCGCAAAGGCATAGCAGCCGAGGCTGATGCTGTAGCCAAACTGTGCTGCGATATACGCCACGGCAAACAGTCCGATGAGCGATGCGAAGATTATGCCCGAGATGCGCCACGTAACGGAGTGGTTGTGGGTCTGCGACAGCAGGAAGTGGGCAATGAGCGGCACATTGAGGTAGGTGGTCACGAGCATCATGATTATTGACATGCCGTTGAGCGCTGTGATGAGCGGCACTGTCAGCACAAACACCACTACGCCAAACTGTTTCAGCAGACTCATGGCGAGGAATCGGTTTTTGAGCCATCGCGGGTTGATGAGCATCCATCCGAGTGCCACGATTATCGGAATTGACCACGGGAAGATTGACAGTACAAGTTGCAGAGTCAAGATGTTGAGCCTTGAGTATTCGGCTATCGGTTCGGTGAGGTTTGCTATGCCGATTATCTGTTGTGCCGTGGCAGTGCTGTTGGAGATGAACGCTGCCAACAGATATGCCAAAACCGCTGAAGCAGCCATCAATGCAATCAATCTGATGAACGATGCCCAGCGGCGGTTACTTTGGATGCAAAGGAAGATGATACCTGTTGAGGCGGTTGCTATTGGCGAGAGGATGCCGAAGAAGAATGTTGCGCATACGGTAGCCGCAACCAGAATTACCGATTTCTGCCGCGATGGTGCCTTAATCCAGTGGTAGAGCGACGACAGCGACGCGATGAGGAAAAGCGCTGTGAGCGATAGCGATGATGCGTGGTAGGCGAGTGCGCTTACCGAATACGACGACACGAAAATCAGCGATGCCAAGAATGCTATGTCCTTGCGCTCATCCTGTCCGCGGAAGCGGAAGAGCCCGATGGCGAGCATCCAGATGATGGCGGCGGACGGAAGTCTTACGGCAAGGGTGTCGCCAAGGCAGAACACATTGAGGTTGACCGATACGAGATAGGCATAGGCGCTCGATGCAAAGTTGCTTGCGTTGGCGGGCGTGAAGATGCCGCCGATGCCGCTTTGCGACATCTCGCGGGCGACATTGAGGATATCGGTCTCGTCGGGGCACAACCCAACCGCGCACAGCGGTGTGAACACCACTATGGCTATTGCCACCATCAGTAGCGCCATCAGGGAATATTCTGGGTTGACCTTGTGCATCTGCATTATTTAAAAGTTACAAATCGGTTGTATGCGTAGTTGGCGAGGGTGTAGACCACCATGCTCAAGCACATGATGATGTTTTCGCCGGTGTTCTTCATCGGCAACCACGACAACTCGATGTCGTGCAGCGATGTGGACAGCAGCCATTGGCTTGCGCCCATCTGCAGTCCGTAGCAAATCAGGAAGCCGAGTAGAAACAGCCCCGCCTCGCGCCAGAGGTTGCCGCCAGAGCGGAACACCCATGTGCGGTTCCACACGAAACTGTTGATGAGTCCGAGGATGTAGCCGATTGTGTTGGCAATGGCGTAGTCCATTCCCATCCAGGTGTTGATTATGTAGAACACGATGAGCGTGATCAGCGTGTTGCTCATGCCGATGATGCCGTATTTCACAAGTTGTATGAATGTCCGTTTTGCTTCGTTTTCACTCATTGAAGGTGTAGGTTTTTTATTTGTTTTCAATTACAGGAATGTGCCAGTTGTATTTTGTAGCCAACAGTCGGATGCCCACCACCGTCAGCGCGCATGCAACCTGCTGCACTTGTGGCGTGGCGCCAAGGAGCATGGCAAACCAATAGACCAGGCCGCCGGCGATGCAAGCCGTGCCATAGACGTCCTTGCGGAAAATCAGCGGCACCTCGTTGATGAGGATGTCGCGGAGCACTCCGCCGAATGCGCCCGTCAATGTGCCCATGATTATTGCCACCCACACAGGGTAGCCGTACATCAGCGATTTCTGCATGCCGATTACCACAAACAGCGCCAAACCAATGGTGTCGAAGATGAAGAATGTGCTGTCGAGGCGCACCAGTTGGCGACGGAAGATTATCACAAACAGCAGTGACAGTCCCGTTACGCCCATATACCAACCGTTGAGCATCCAGAAAGGAGTCACACCGAGCAAGGTGTCGCGCAGTGTTCCGCCACCGATGGCGGTGACGAGTCCCACCACATAAGCCCCGAACCAGTCGAACTTCTTTGCGGCGGCCAAACGGATGCCGCTGATGGCGAAGGCTATTGTGCCGGCTATCTCTACGAGCAGCAGAAACAGAGATGTTTGCATTAAAGGGATTTGTTTAGTTTGGATTCGTGATATTTGCAGAACGGGGCTATGCCGCATTTCTGGCATTTGGGGTTGCGTGCCGTGCACACATAGCGTCCGTGGAGGATGAGCCAATGGTGTGCCACGGGGAGCAGGTGCTCGGGAAAGTGAGCCACGAGGGTTTTCTCCGTTTCGAGCGGCGTTTTTGAGTTGATGGTGAGGCCGATGCGGTTCGACACGCGAAACACGTGGGTGTCAACTGCCATTGCCGCCTTGCCAAACACCACCGACAGCATCACGTTTGCCGTTTTGCGCCCTACACCCGGTATCTTCAGTAGGGCATCGAAATCGGCTGGCACTTCGCTGCCGTATTTCTCTACAAGCATCTTTGCGGCGCCGATGAGCGACCGTGTCTTGTTGTTGGGAAACGTAACGCTTTTGATGTATTCAAACACCGCCGCTTCGCTTGCCGCCGCGAGAGCCTCTGGGGTGGGGTAGTCGCGGAAAAGGGCTGGGGTAACGATGTTCACCCGTTTGTCGGTACACTGGGCGGAAAGAATGACCGCTACAAGCAACTGAAACGGAGATTCGTAGTGAAGCTCCGTTTCGGCATTGGGCATATTGCGGCTGAACCAGTCAATAATGCCGGCATATCTTTCCTGTTGTCTCATCGACGGGGATTAGTGTACAGACTCGAACTCGTCGAGGAAGCGCACATCGTTTTCAGAGAACATGCGGAGGTCCTTGACGCGGTATTTTAAGTTGGTGATTCGCTCTACGCCAAGACCGAGAGCGAAGCCGGAATATTCCTTGCTGTCGATGCCGCACGATTCGAGCACGTTAGGGTCGACCATGCCGCAACCGAGGATTTCCACCCAACCGGTGTGCTTGCAGAATCCGCAACCCTTGCCGCCACAGAGGTGGCATGAAATGTCCATTTCAGCCGATGGCTCGGTGAATGGGAAATAGGACGGGCGCAGACGGATGCGTGTCTCTGAGCCGAAGAGTTCGCGCGCAAGGTAGAGCAACGTTTGCTTGAGGTCGGCAAACGACACGTTTTTGTCGATATAGAGCGCTTCAATCTGGTGGAAGAAACAGTGTGCGCGCGCAGAGATAGCCTCGTTGCGGTATACACGTCCTGGACAGATGATGCGGATTGGTGGCTTTTGTGTGGTCATCACACGGGTCTGCACCGATGAAGTGTGGGTGCGGAGCAACACGTCGGGCGAGCGCTGGATGAAGAATGTGTCCTGCATGTCGCGCGCTGGATGGTCATCGGCGAAGTTGAGTGCCGAGAACACGTGCCAGTCGTCCTCAACCTCAGGACCGTCGGCTACGGTGAAGCCAAGGCGGGAGAAGATTGATATGATTTCATCGCGAACCAGCGAAATAGGGTGGCGTGTGCCGAGCGGTGCTGTTGCTGCCGGACGGGTAAGGTCGATGGCGGCATCGGCATCGTTGTGCTCCTCCACGCTTTCGCGCAGAGCGTTGATTTTTTCAGTTGCGAGTTCCTTCAGTTGGTTGAGTTTCTGTCCAATCTCTTTTTTCTGCTCGTTAGGCACGTTGCGGAAATCATTGAAAAGAGCGGAAATCTCACCTTTCTTACTCAAATATTTGATGCGCAGAGCCTCGACCTCTTCTTTCTTTGTTGCGGCCAACGCTTCGACTGCGTTTTTCAGACTTTCAATTTTTTCTAACATTTCAGTACTGCTTATTCTAATAGATAGCGCAAAGTTAAGAAATTGTTTTGATTATCTAAAATCCTTTACATATATTTGCCTTGATGAACGATGCTGAAACTATAGGATTTGAGAGTAGGGTGGCGCACTTTGCCGCTGCCCACGGTCTGCTCGACAGCGGCCGGGTGCTGGTCACTCTAAGCGGCGGCGCCGACTCAGTGGCATTGCTGAGGTGCTTGCTTGCACTGGGCTGCGACTGCGTTGCGGCGCACTGCAACTTCGGCCTGCGCGGCGAGGAGTCGCAGCGCGACATGCGTTTCGCCGAGGACCTTTGTCAACGGCTTGAGGTGAAACTGGTTACGGTGCGATTCGACGTTGAGGAATATAAGCGCAGGCACAAGGTGTCGACCGAGATGGCTTGCCGCGAACTGCGCTATGAGTGGTTCGAGCGGATGCGCATAGAGCAGCAGTGCTCTGCCATTGCCGTGGCGCACCATGCCGACGACAATGTGGAAACTCTTTTCCTGAATCTTTTTCGTGGTACGGGCATCGCCGGTCTGGCTGGAATCCAACCGCGTAATGGTCGCATCATCCGACCGCTGCTCGGTGTCGGACGAAAGGATGTTGAGGCTTATCTTCGAGCACTCGGACAGGATTATGTGACCGACAGCACTAACCTTGAAACGGATTTCGCAAGAAACAAGATACGCAATGTGATTCTCCCGGAAATCGAAAAGCATTTCCCGTCGGCGAGGAAGGGCATTGTACACACGCTGGACAATCTGTCGGGCGACTTTTCAGTGTGGCGGGATGCGGTGTTGGCATTTGAAGAGTCGGCGGTTTGCTCTATGACTGACGGTATGCACATCTCGCGTGAAAAACTGGCTGCATGCCCGTCGCCTACCACTTGCCTGCGCCCCATTCTGGCGAGGTATGGCTTCAGTGCCGACCAAGTTGCCGACATCGTTGCGGCGGACAGAGTGGGCGCTTTGTTCGATGCCAGCGAATGGATTGCGGAGGTGGACAGAGAGGAAATCGTCGTTATGCCGAAAGAGGCAAAGGATGATGCTGTGGAATTCTCGTTGGGCGATGCTGTCTGCCCTGATTTCCTTCACTTTGAGGTGGTGGACAATGCTCCGAACTTCGAGTTTGACAAGAGCGGCAAGCGGGCATTTTTTGATGCCGATGAGGTAGGCGACGTGTTCACGCTCCGGCGATGGCACATGGGCGACCGCTTTCGCCCATTTGGCATGAAGGGTTCGAAAAAAATCAGCGACTATTTCAACGACCATAAATTCTCGTTGGCGCAAAAGCGTGCTGCGTGGATTCTCGAGGCGAAGGGCGTGGTGTTGTGGATTGTAGGTGAACGGGCATCGCGCGACTGCTCAGTATCGCCAACCACCCGCCGCATACTTGTTGTTAACGACCTCCGCAAATAAAAAACTACGCTTCCGGCTCGCAGCCGGAAGCGTTAAATCCATCGTTGGTAACTATAAGTCCGTGCAAACTGCTTCAAAAACTCTATGGTCGATTTTTTCGGTTGGATGGTTGCTGTCATCGTACCATCGCATTTTTCGTTAAGTAATTGAGTAGAATTTTTTTGCATAGGCAGACAAGTTTTTAAATCGTACATCTTTTAAACGCAAAGAATGTGCGGTTTATTATATCAAAGTCAATAAAAAAACATCTCCATACTGCATTTTGCAGATGGAGATGCCTTCTATGAATTAGTCAATACAATTAAATGCCGAGTTCCTTGGCGATGCGGGCGATTTTCTCGTCGGCGCGTGCCTCGGTGGCTTTGTATTCATCGGCAGATTTCAATGTGTCGTGAACTTCAAGATAGAACTTAATCTTAGGCTCAGTGCCTGAAGGACGGATTGACACCTTTGTGCGGTCTTCAGTGAAGTATTGGAGCACATTTGATGTGGCTGGCATGTCGAGTTTCTTCACTTCGCCAGTCTTGGTGTTGGTCTCAGTGAGTGCTTGGAAGTCGCGCACGATAACCACGTCGGAGCCGTCGATAGACTTAGGCGGATTCTCGCGGAATTGCTTCATCAATGCGATGATTTCCTCTGCGCCCGATTTGCCCTTGCGCACCAACGAAATACCCTTCTCGCGTGAGAAACCGTAGGTCATGTAGAGGTCGATGAGCATGTCGGTCATGTTCAAGCCTTTGTCCTTTGCCCATGCAGCGATTTCAGCCATCAATGAGATAGCGGAAACGGAGTCCTTGTCGCGTACGAAGTCCTCAGCCAAGAAGCCATAACTCTCTTCGCCACCGCCGAGGTAGCGAGCCTTGCCCTCGTTTTCGCGCATCACGTTGGCAATCCATTTGAAGCCAGTGAAGCAGTCGTACATCTTGATGTGC
>CAVEIP010000044.1:10120-17028 GCA_963615935.1 [Ruminococcus] lactaris
ATATTCTTTGCCAGTGAGGCGTCCGAGTTCGGTGTTGCGGGTCATCAGATAGTAAAGGAAGATCAAAACAATCTGGTTGCCGTTGATGAGTTTGTACTCGCCGTCGTTGTCGCGGATAACCAAGCCGATGCGGTCAGCGTCAGGGTCTGAAGCCATGACCATCTCAGCGCCAGTTTCTTTTGCCTTGGCAATACCCATAGCCATTGCCGATGGCTCTTCTGGGTTTGGCGAAGCAACGGTTGGGAAATCACCGCTGAGCACTTCCTGCTCAGGCACACCGATGATGTTTGTAAATCCGAAGTTGGCAAGCGAGCGAGGGATGAGTTTCAAGCCTGTGCCGTGGATAGGAGTGTAGACAATCTTCATGTCGCTGTGCTTCTTGATAGCCTCAGGACTCAAAGAGAGTTCTTTGATTTTGTCAAGGAAGATTTTGTCCACTTCCTCGCCGATGATTTCAATCTTCGACTTGTCGCCTTCAAACTTGATGTCGGCAACGTCGGTCACCTCGTTCACGTATTTGATGGTGTTCACGTCGTGTGGGGCAATCATCTGCGCACCGTCGTTCCAGTAAGCCTTGTAGCCGTTGTATTCCTTAGGGTTGTGGGATGCAGTGATGATTACACCGCTTTGGCAACCGAAGTGGCGGATGGCAAACGACATTTCTGGGGTAGGGCGGCAAGAGTCAAACAAGTAGACCTTGATGCCGTTGGCAGAGAAGATGTCGGCAACGATTTCAGCAAACTTGCGGCTGTTGTTGCGCACGTCGTGACCTACGACAACTTTGATTTCCGGGAGGTCCTTGAAGGCAACCTTGAGGTAGTTCGACAAGCCTTGTGTTGCAGCACCTACAGTGTAGATGTTCATGCGGTTGGAGCCTGCGCCCATGATGCCGCGCAGACCGCCTGTGCCGAATTCGAGGTCCTTGTAGAACGATTCGATAAGTTCTGTCTTGTCTTCGCTGTCGAGCATCGCCTTTACGGCTGCTCGTGTTTCTTCGTCGTAAGCAGGCGACAACCATTTTTCGGCTTTCGCTGTTACTTGTTTCAGGAGTTCGTTATCCATAATATTTAGGTTTTTTAGTATTATTGTTTTAGCATAAAAACGCTGACGGAACAGCCGAAGCCGTTCTATCGCATACAAATTTATTATAAATAGTTGACTGAGCCAAAGATGTTGGCAAAATAGTGCAATTAATTTTTCTGCTCCTTTTCGCGGTTACGCTGCGGCAGTTGCTCCTCGCTGTCGCGCTCTTCGCGGAGGCGCTCTTTTTTCTTGAGCACAAAGTGGAGCAGCACAATAACAACAAGCGAAACGCCCAGCACTCCAAAGTATTGCAGATATTTGCCGGCAACAACCTGCTGGCGGCCGATGTAGGCCATCACGAGCAGATAAACGAGGAGAATCAGCGGCAACCAGGTGGATTTTTTAGTTTTCATCGTCGGTTTTGATTACTTTGTATTTCGATTCTTCGGGGGTGAAAGCCTCGCTGAGCAGGCGTCGGTAGATGCGGATGCATGCCCACGCGTCGATGGCGGCATACGACATTTGCGCCTCGGTGAGGTCGTTGGCATCCCAGTTCGATAGTTGTTGTGATTTGGAGATCTTCATGTCGAAGAGGATTGCGTAGATTTTCTGCAGACTCGAGCATCCGAAATGGTAATCGGGTACGAGTTTCTGGAGGTCGATAAATCCTTGTGGCTTAAAGTTGTAGTTGTGCGCCATAACAGAAAAGTCGTCGTGGAGCGACAACCCAATCTTGGGAATGTCCGGCGACTCCATGATTTCGCGGAGCGGCTCGAGGTCGTCAAACTTGCGCACGCGAAACAGGAAGCACACATCGTCGGCGGAAATCTGAATCAGCGACACGTGGATTGGCACACCTTTCTTGAAGGTGGGCTTCGACTCGGTGTCGAACCCGAGAATCGGGTATTTCTTCAGTATTTCTACCGCCCTCTTTGCCTCTGCTGAAGTGTTGACCACTTTGATGGTGCCGGGAAACTCAACACGGGGCAATTCGGCTATCTGTTCTTTGGTTATCGTTAACGTGTAATTGTTATTGTGGGTCATTGAACTTTCAAAATTTGTTGCAAAATTAATCAAGTTGTTTTGAATTTAGAGGATGTTTTGGCTTTTATTAAGCCGTGGAGTTTACTTTTTCCGTATGCTTGTATTAACTTTGTGGATTATGAAAGAGATGATTCAACGACTTAAATATTTATCCATCATTGCGCTCCCGTTTTTGCTGGCATCGTGCTTCACTGGCATCGAGAACACGGGACGTATTTCCGACCGCACGGTGGCAAAGGTGAAGGCCAACAAGACTACTGCTGAGGAGGCGTTTTTCGACACTGTTCAGCCTCTGCCGTTCTCGGCGTGGAGCAATGGCAAGCGGCTTTATGTAGCAAGCAACGACATCCGCCTGGTGCTCCGTCCGGCTGTCGACTCGCTGAAGGGCAGTACATTCACCTACGTGGGACAGGAAACGCTGCGCCAGATTGACAACACCGACGAGGTGGTGTTACTGTTTGCTTCCGACGGTACGACCTACCGCTACGAAACGGGGAAGACGATTGACGAACTCAACAAACTCAAGGCTGACTACATTGTGCCGTTCCTGACAGACCTCGACTATGTGACGCGCGTCGACTCGATGCTCCGCGGCAAAAAGTTGTATCTGAAAACATCGGTGTGGCGACAACCAAGCGGAGAGATTGACAATGGTCTGCGCTATGTGCCTGTCGTGGTGACGGGCGTAGCGCCTGGCGATGCCGTCTACCCGTTCTATGTGACGTTCCACTATGAGGGGCGCAGAAGCGGCGTATTTATGTCGTCGCCAACGTCGTCGGTGCGCAACATGACCTTCGACAAACTCTTCTCCTTCAGTGATATCCGTGACAACCATAAGCAAATCAGCGATGAGGTGTGGAAACTCGTCACAGAGGGTAAAGTGAAGGACGGAATGACCAAGGAGGAATGCACATTGGCGCTCGGATCGCCGCAGTCGGTCGACCGGATGCCTACGCATGCCGGACTGGTGGAGCGTTGGGTCTACGACAATGGTGTGTATCTCATTTTTGCAGACGGAGTGCTTGAAAGGTTCAGACAATGATTGAAGTGGAATTTCTCGGTACAGGCACATCGACAGGTGTGCCTCAGTTGGGCTGCCAGTGCGAAGTGTGCCGGTCTTCTGACCCTTGCGACAACCGCTTGCGATGCTCCGCCATCGTGCGCACTCAAGGCGTGAGTCTGCTCATTGACTGCGGTCCCGATTTCCGCCAGCAGATGCTCCGTGCCTCCGACCTGCACCTTGATGCGTTGCTGATTACCCATAGCCACTACGACCACGTTGGCGGGATGGACGATCTCCGTCCATATTGCCGTAATGGCGCATTCCCTGTCTATGCGCAGCCCAATGTGCTGACCGATATCCGTTCGCGCATCCCTTACTGTTTTTTTGAGCACCTCTATCCGGGTGTGCCGACCTTCGATTTGCATCCGCTCTCGGGCGAGAAGTTTGATGTGAAAGGAGTAGAGATTGAACCTCTACTGGTGATGCACTACAAGTTGCCTATCTTCGGCTACCGCATCGGCAATCTTGCCTATATCACTGATGCCAAGACCATCCCAGCGGAGACGATTGAGAAAATCAAAGGCATAGACACCTTGATTATCAATGCTCTGCGGATGAAGCCGCACATGTCGCACATGAGTCTGAAGGAGACTTTGGCTGTTATCTGCAAGGTAAAGCCACGGCGGGCATATCTCATCCACGAGAGCGACGGCATCGGACTTCATGCCGAAACGTCGAAGCAGTTGCCCAAGGGCGTGTCGCTGGCTTTCGACACAGAGATTATCCATATCCCGTAAGGGCGCGGAAGGTTGCCGAATTTGAATTTTTGCCCATTTTTGAGTATCTTCGCACGATAATTGAAAATAGATGAATCACATAAGGAATTTTTGCATCATAGCGCACATCGACCACGGCAAGAGTACGCTTGCCGACCGTCTTCTTGAATACACCAAAACTGTGTCGGGAAAAGACCTTCAGGCACAAGTGCTCGACGATATGGACCTCGAACGCGAGAGGGGCATCACAATCAAGAGCCATGCCATCCAGATGGCGTACCGCCACAAGGATGAGGACTTTGTGCTCAATCTGATTGACACCCCGGGACACGTCGACTTCTCCTATGAGGTGTCGCGCTCAATCGCTGCATGCGAGGGCGCGTTGCTGATTGTTGATGCGTCGCAAGGCATCCAGGCGCAGACCATCTCCAACCTCTATATGGCAATCGACAACGATTTGGAAATCATTCCGGTAATCAATAAGGTTGACCTCGACAGCGCAAAGCCCGATGAGGTGGAGGACCAGATTGTAGAACTCCTTGGTTGTGACCGCGAGGACGTGATTCGTGCCAGCGGAAAGACTGGTATCGGTGTACCGGAAATTCTTGAGGCTATCGTGGAGCGCATCCCGGCGCCGACGGGCGACCCTGACGCTCCGTTGCAAGCGTTGATCTTCGACTCGGTGTTTAACCCGTTCCGCGGCATCATCGCTTACTTCAAGATTGTAAACGGCAAAATCAGCAAGAATGATTTCGTGAAGTTTGTCAACACTGGCAAACAGTACAACGCAGAAGAAATCGGTGTGCTGAAACTCAACCTTTCGCCGTGTGGTGAACTTTCGGCGGGCAACGTGGGCTACATCATCAGCGGCATCAAGACGTCGCGCGAGGTGAAGGTGGGCGACACGATTACGCACGTCGACAATCCTTGCGACAAGGCAATCGAGGGATTCCAGGAGGTGAAGCCTATGGTCTTTGCTGGCGTTTACCCAATAGAGACGGAGGATTTTGAAAACTTGCGCACGTCGTTGGAGAAACTCCAACTCAACGATGCCTCGCTAACGTTCCAACCCGAGTCGTCGGTGGCTCTGGGCTTTGGTTTCCGTTGCGGCTTCCTCGGTCTGCTCCACATGGAGATTGTGCAGGAGCGCCTGGGCAGGGAGTTTGACATGGATGTGATCACTACGGTGCCTAACGTGTCCTACAAGGTGTTTGACAAAAAGGGCAATGAGATAGAGGTGCACAACCCGTCGGGGTTGCCTGAACCAACATTGATTGAAAAGATTGAAGAGCCATATATCCGTGCGTCGATCATCACCACTGCTGATTTCATCGGCCCGATAATGACGCTTTGCCTCGGCAAGCGCGGCGAGTTGGTGAAGCAGGACTTCATCTCGGGCAACCGCGTGGAACTGGTGTTCGACATGCCGCTGGGCGAGATTGTGATTGACTTCTACGACAAGTTGAAGAGCATCTCGAAAGGCTATGCATCGTTCGACTATCATCTGCACGACTTCCGCGAGTCGAAACTTGTGAAACTCGACATCCTTCTAAATGGCGAGTCGGTAGATGCCCTCAGCACGCTGACCCACGTGGACAACAGTGTTACCTTCGGGCGCCGCATGTGTGAGAAACTCAAGGAACTCATACCGCGCCAGCAGTTTGACATTGCCATCCAGGCCGCCATCGGCGCGAAAATCATAGCCCGCGAAACCATCAAGGCGGTGCGCAAGGACGTAACGGCGAAGTGCTACGGCGGCGACATCAGCCGTAAGCGCAAACTGCTTGAGAAGCAGAAGAAGGGAAAGAAGCGCATGAAGCAGATTGGCTCTGTGGAGGTGCCGCAGAAGGCTTTCCTTGCCGTGCTTAAACTCGACTAAACTCGATTCCCCACCTTTTTGTGGAAAGTGTGGAAATTTTCCCCAATTTGGGGCGTGGAATTGTGGAGCAGGCTGGCGATACACAAAAATAGGTATCAAAAGCGGCGATAAATGAAAAAATTACCATAAAAATGCGATTGTGGGAACAACCTGGCGATAGTACCTTTGCATCGTAAGGATTTAAATTTGTTAATCATAATTGCGTAACATGGTTAAGCCAAAAACTCCCGGCGAAGTGATTTCGCTGGGAGTTTTGCTGTTATCTTGGTCTGGAATAAAGAAATAACGACTTTGGCACGCAATTTGTTCATTCTAATTGTGATTTTTTAGGTACGAAAATTAACGCAACGATAAAAAGAGTAATTTGGCCACGATGGCCTCAATATATTTAAGTATGGACAATAGTTTGAATGAACGGCTTTTAGGCTTGCAAAAGCATCTCGGCAGCTTCGCAATGTCATTGACATTGAACAAGGAAGAGGCTGAAGACTTGATGCAGGAAACCAATCTGAAGGTTTTGGACAATCACGACAAATATGTTGACAACACCAACTTCAGCGGTTGGGTGTTTACGATTATGCGTAACATCTTTATTAATAACTATCGTCGCACGTCGCGCAGCAAAACGCTCGTCGACACCACCGACGACCTCTATCATCTCAACCTTCCGCAGTCGTCGGGCTACGATTCGCCCGATGTGGCATACAGTGTGAAGGAAATCTCGGCTGTGATCAATTCTTTCAGCGAGGACTATCGCCAGCCGTTCTCGATGTTTGTAGCAGGCTACAAGTATGAAGAGATTGCCGAGAAGATGAACATCCCTTTGGGTACGGTTAAGAGCCGCATCTTCTTTGCCCGCAAGCGCCTCAAAGCCATCCTTGGAGGCACCAACTAAGAGATTACCTATAGAGAAATAAATTGTCTTGTCGCCACGCTTCTGTTCTTAGGGGCGTGGCGCTATTTTGAAAAACATCGAAACATGTAAAAAATACCTTTTCGGTATCCTCATTGTGGAAAAATTTATAGTACTTTTGTAATAATGATTCAGCAATGAAAAGTTAACGAAAAAAGCAAAAACGGAAATTAAACAATCTATTTAAATAAATATGTCTATGAAAAAGATTACACTTCTTTTGTTGTGCGCTTTGTGCGCCATTGCGGTGCAAGCCGCGGGCTCTGGAAT
>CAVEIP010000044.1:17038-17588 GCA_963615935.1 [Ruminococcus] lactaris
TGGAATCTATCTCTTGGGAACAGATAGTGACTGGAATGCTAAGTCCGAGTGGGAATTTCAAACTACCGACGCCGAAGGTGTCTACATTCTTGAGAACAAAACCGTTTCAGGCTTTTTTAAGATTGCTGATGCTGGCTATTCAACCTATAACTATGGTTCGTCGGGTGGTACTATTGCCTATGGAACTACCTACACTCTTGCGTCTGGGTCAAATCCTTCCGATATCGACCTTGGTGATGCTAAATTGAAATGCTCTAAAATTGTCTTGGCTATTGCTAACGGCAACGCCACGCTTCGCTTCGATGCTGAAGAGGGAGTGGGAACCACTGATGTTTATGTCAAAGTAGACGGAACAGAAGTGACTGAATACTCGGCTGTTAGAATCTGGGCCTGGAATCCATCCGATGAATCTGAAAATTACACTGGTGGAGTTTATGACAAGCGCCCTTACATGACCTTGATGACGGGTGCCGATGGAAGTAAGTATTTTTACACCGAGATTCCAACTACAAACAAATTCAAGTGCTGGTTCACATACAATACCAGCAAT
>CAVEIP010000045.1:0-17138 GCA_963615935.1 [Ruminococcus] lactaris
TTTGCCAACAAAAAGTCAAGAAATCTAACAATATTCAAAATATACACCATTATTAAGCGAATTATTTATACCTTTACAAAAGCGATAAAACAATGAACAGTAAAAACAAAGACATAGCCCTCTTCGTTGCTTTCTGCATTGAAGAATATGGAGTAGCCAAGGATATGCCAACACAGCGTGTCCTCGACTTGTTTTCTCAATATGGCGTAATTGATTATCTGAGCAAATGCTTTGAGCCTCTCCATACACAAGGCAGAGAATGGCTTATGGCAGAAATTGACGAATTTATTAATATAAGAAAAGGCTAGACAGCATGAAAATATACCATGGTAGTTTAGAAGTGGTTGAATGTCCAATGAGACTACAACCAAACCGCAAACTTGATTATGGCAACGGATTTTATACCACAACATCAGAAGCGCAAGCCAAAGATTGGGTGGAACGGCGTATGCTCGAAAACCGCGCTATGCATGGGTATGTCAACGTATATGAATTTGATGACGAAAAACTAACCGACTTTAATAGTCTCATTTTCTCTGAGCCCAATAAAGAATGGGCCGACTTGGTTATGGCAAATAGAACAAAATTAGACTTCAGACACAATTATGACATTGTGTACGGACCAGTTGCAAACGATAGAGTTTATCTTCAATTTGGACTCTATGAGACAGGTGCTATCAGCATCGACACACTTATCCGTGAACTCAAGACCTACAAATTGGTAGATCAATATCTTTTTCACACAGAGAAATCGCTTACTGCATTACATTTCATTGACGCAATAAAAATAGAAATCTAATATGTTTCAAATAGATCAAAACAATCTGCATTTGCTTCTGCCTGGAAAGATAAGTTGGTTGGTGGAATATCTCCACAACGAATACGGATACTCGTTGCAAGAGTGCTTCAAGCGCATATACCACTCCGAGCTTTATAGGAAATTGTCGACAGAAAGGACCAAATATTGGCATTTGGGACCCGTCGACCTATATGAAGAACTGAAAACAGAATTGTAAATCTACAAATTACTGAATAAATTCGCCTCAAATTACTGAACAAATCACCCACAAATTACTGAATAGTCCGCATAGATTCTTGATATTCAAGTTATTGTTTCCACTTCTCACATACCCAATATAATTATAGCCTATTTTGAAAAAAATCGCTGATTTCTAAACAATACGGTCAAAAATTAGTATTTTTGCAGATTGATTGTCGAGACGGGCTAAATGTAGTGTTGACGGCCGACAAATCTTTGACTTTCAACTGTTAAGAAATGGACAATTCTATTAAGCAGCACGTGCTCGACCACCGCTATCTCAGGATGGCTCGTATCTGGGCAGAAAATTCCTATTGCCGACGCAGGCAAGTAGGCGCATTGTTGGTAAAAGACAAAATGATTATTTCCGACGGTTTCAACGGCACTCCATCGGGATTCAACAACGTTTGCGAAGACGCCGACGACCACACTTTTCCTTATGTGCTACATGCCGAGGCCAATGCCATAACCAAAGTGGCACGCAGCAACAACAGTAGCGATGGCGCGACGCTCTACGTCACGGCTGCGCCTTGCATCGAATGCGCCAAACTGATTATCCAGGCGGGCATCAAGCGTGTGGTGTTTTCCGAACTCTACCGCCTCTCCGACGGGCTCGACCTATTGAACGAAGCTGGGGTGGAATGCAGTTACATCGACCTCAACAACGACACTGAAAACAATCTATAGAAACAGAACGAAGTTCACTTTAGACGATGAGAATTAAACATAATTCCATAATTTGGTATCCACTTGTCATTTCAGTTGCGATAGTACTCGGCATCGTGATTGGAAACTATATCTCCACAAAGAAATTCATCCTCGACAAAGACCGCAAAATCAATGCGGTGCTCAACCTCATCCAGAGCGAATATGTAGACTCGATTGAGGTGAAGGACCTTGTGGAGCAAGCCATTCCTGCCATCATCGGCAACCTCGACCCTCACTCCTACTACATCCCGGCGAGCGATGTGCGCGCTGAAAACGAGAAACTCGACGGACAGATGAGCGGCATCGGAGTGTCGTTCTTTATGATGCGCGACACAGCCAACGTGGACCAGGTAATCCCCAACGGCCCTGCAGAGAAGGTGGGCATGCTTGCCGGCGACCGTATCATCTCGGTCAATGGAGAGTCAATTGTTGGCGGCACACTGACAGCCGAAGGCATACGCAGCAAAATCCGCGGCGAGAAGGGTACGAAGGTCAAGATTGGCGTGAAGCGCAACTCGTCTAAAAAGATACTCACATTTACCATCACCCGCGACGACATCCCGATGAACACAGTGGATGTGGCATACATGCTCGACAAAAAAACCGGCTACGTGAAGGTGACGCAATTCGGCAAAAACACATACAACGAATTTGTCAGCGCACTGACAAAGTTGAAGGACCAAGGCGCACAGCGCTACATTGTCGACCTCCGCGGCAACCCAGGCGGATATATGGAAATGGCAATCTTGATGGTGAACGAGTTTTTGCCTCAAGGCGAATTGATTGTCTACACTAAGGGGCGCAAGCAAAAGGAGGACGTGCAGGTGTGGAGCGACGACCAAGGCTCATTCCACGACTCACAGGTGGCTGTGCTCATCGACGAATATTCGGCAAGTGCGAGCGAGATTATGGCAGGTGCCTTGCAGGACAACGACCGCGGCCTCGTGGTGGGACGCCGCTCGTTTGGCAAGGGCTTGGTGCAGAAGCAGATTTACCTGCCCGACAGCAGCGCCATCCGCCTCACCATTGCCCGCTACTACACCCCGTCGCACCGATGCATCCAGAAGGACTACAAACTTGGCGACGAGAGCGACTACTCGAAAGAACTCTACGACCGCTATACCAGCGGAGAACTCTATAGCGCAGATAGCATCAAGGTGGACAAAAGCAAGATTTTCCGCACAGCCAACGGCCGCATCGTCTATGGCGGCGGCGGCATCGTGCCCGACATCTTCGTGCCTAACGACACCACTGGCATCACAACCTACTACCGCGCCGTGGCAAACCTCGGGTTGCTGCAGCAATACACCTACGCCTATGTTGATCTCAACCGCGACCAGTTGAAGAAGGTGAAAACCGTGAAGCAACTGATGTCGCTAATGCCGAGCGATGAGGGGCTCACCTACGACTTCGTATGCTACGCCAAGGACAACGGAGTGCCGATGCGCTGGTACTACATCAACCTCAGCCGCTCGCTTTTGGCTCGTCAACTGAGAGCGTTGCTGATACGCGATGTGCTCGGCGATGAGGAATTCTACCGCTACTACAACCAGACGGACAACACCATCAGCGCTGCCCTGAAAGCGCTCAACGACGGCAAAGGGAAGTTTCCTATTACATCCAAACCGCAAACCACGAAAAAATGACGGCAACAAAGGCTGACATCAGGCGCGACATCAAGCATCGCAAACAACTGCTCTCGGAGCAGGAGAAAGCCGATGCCGCACGCCGCTGTTTTGCCTTGCTGGAACAGTGCCAGGAGTTTAAGAATGCGCGCAATGTACTTGTCTACGCATCGCTTCCCGACGAGATTTCCACCGCCGACTTCATAGCCCGTTGGCACAAGGAGAAGCAACTGTTTCTGCCGCGCGTCAACGGCGACGACCTTGAGATTCTCCCCTACACTCCTACATCCACCGACAAAGGCGCATTCGGCATCGAAGAGCCTACAGGCAGCGACTGCCGCCCCATCGCAGAGATTGATCTTGTTGTGGTGCCTGGAGTGGCGTTCGACCGCCAAGGCAACCGACTCGGGCGCGGACGCGGCTACTACGACCGCCTGCTTTGCGAGGCTCACTGCAACCTGATTGGCGTGGCTTACAGTCTGCAGATAGCAGATGAATTGCCAGCCGAGTCCCACGACATCAAGATACCGATAGTAATCACCGAAAAAGAAATCATCAGAACCACATAACCATCATGGCGATAGTTACACCCGAAACCAAACTGTGTGAGGTAATCATCGACGAGCCGTCGGTAGTGCCCGTTGTCAACCGCTTCGACATTGCGCTCGGCGTGGGCGACCGTTCGGTCAAATCAATATGCCACGAGAAAGGCATTGACCCTACATTCTTCATCACTATCCTCAACGCATTCATCAACGAATCGTTCTTCCCGGAGAATGTAGCGGGAGCGTTCGACGCAGAGAGCGTGGTAACCTATCTGCGCAAAACGAACAAGTCGTATCTCACCAACCAGTTACCCAACATCGAACGGCATTTCAACGCGCTGATATCGCATAGCGACACCAACAACAACCTCCAACTCCTGCTGAACTTCTACAAAGAGGTGCGCAGCGAGATCGAGCGACGCATCGAAGCCGACGACCAATGGTTTTCGGAAATCATCACAGCAGAAAAGAGCGCAGATACCATTCAGGCCGACAACTCTCTGAGCATCAACGACGAGCCCGACCAGATAGAGGACAAGTTGAACGACCTTATCAACATGTTCGTAATCCACCTCCGCGGCGACTATGACCGCAACCTTTGTCATGCCGTACTGTTTGCCGTGATTAGCCTGGAAAAGGACATCCGCCAGAACAATCGCATCCGCAACCGTGTGCTCTATCCGCTCGCCGAAGCATTGAAAAAAGCAAATTTATAAGATAGCAATGTCGAGTATCAACGTGAGAATAATAACCACCGATGCCGCTGTGGCAATAGGACTGAAGCAAACACTGCTCAGCCTCTACGACATCAATGCCGAATGGCTCAAACCGTCGGGCGAACTGCGCGATGCCGACATGGCTGGAGTCGACCTCTTCATCACTGATGCCGACTCATTTGCCGCAATGCCTGGTTTCTTCATCCCCAAACGGGCAAAACTGGCATTGCTGACCGATGCCACCGACGATGCCACCGGGTTTATCCTCAACCGCCATTGCGACGAGCAGACCTACCTCAGCCAACTCTCGGAAATCGTGGAAACCACCCGCAGCAACCGCAACGAAGGCGCCGAACTGTCGCAACGCGAAATTGAGGTGCTCTGCCAACTGGCAAAGGGTTTGACAAACAAAGAGATTGCCGACAAACTGTTTATCAGCATCAACACTGTGCTCACCCATCGCAAAAACATCTCCGCCAAACTTGGCATACGCAGCGTATCTGGGCTAAGCGTCTATGCCATCATGAACGGCTACATCTCCGACATTCCTGAAATTTAGGGTATTTTTTTAGGCGTTTTGTCGTTTCTCACTGCAGATTGGCACTATTTTTTGTAAATTTGTGCAACACTTATGGAAACGGAAACTACCGAAAATAAAAGCATTGAGCCTCAGAAGGCTAAGCCACAAAAAATGCCGCGATGGCTGAAGCGCACACTGAAAACTGTGGCGTGGACCATAGGCAGCGTGGCGGCTCTCATTGTGCTCATCCTGTGCCTCACCGTATGGATTCTCACACCGGAGCGGCTCACACCTCTCGTGGAGCGCATCGCCAACGAGAATCTCAACGCCGATGTGAAGATTGAGCGTATGGAACTGACCATCTGGAAGACGTTCCCCTACATGACCATCGATGTGGATGGTGTCGACGTGCGTTCGCGCACCCTCGACAAGCAAAAAGCATCGCTGCCCATTGGTGTCGACTCGCTGCTCAGCGTGGGCTGTATGCGAGCGCAGTTCAACCTTGCGCGGTTGCCTTTGATGGAATTTGAGATAAACGAAATTTTCGTTGATTCGCCAAAAGTCAACCTCGTTGCCGTCAACGATTCGCTCAACAACTACATGATTGTGCCGCCGAGCGAAGAAAAGAAAGAAGAAAGCACATCGCCGATGATTATCAAGTCGCTCGTGCTTGAGAAATTCAACATTGTCAACAACAAAGGCATCCGCTACCGCGACCTCAGCAACGGCATGGATTTCAAGATAGACACCGACACGCTGTCGCTCAACTTCTCAAAGAAGGACAAGTCCTACAAACTGGCGCTCAACGGCAAGGCGCATGCCACCCTACCCGAGCAAGGCATCAATCAGGACATTCCTTTTGCTTTTGGAGGTAATGCGAGTTGGGACATAACCAAGCCTGAAGCATTGACAGTGCGCAATTTCTCCGCCAACGTGGCTGACATCCCGATGCTTGTCGATGCCGACGCCATAATGACCGACAAAACAAAGGTCAACAAATTTGACCTTACTGTGGGGCCAGTCTACGCAAGCCGCGTACTTTCGCACGTGCCCAATGCTTACAAGAAAGGCATCAACGAATTTGAAACCGACCTTAGCCTGTCGGTTCTTTTGCATCTGGCAAAGCCCTATACCGTAGGCGGAAAGGATCTGCCTACATTTTCCGCCGAGTTGAAGATTCCCGAATGCTATGTAGCAAACACCGTCCACCACGCACGTATCGACAAGGTTGCCGCCGACGCGAAGATTGACTTCAACGGCAAGAATCCCGATGCGAGTGTACTGACTGTCAACAAGATTCTCCTCGACGGCTTCGGGCTACGCCTGCAAACCAAAGGCTCTGCCACCAAACTAATGAGCGACCCCAATGTGAAAGCGCAGATAGAGGGCAGCCTCGATCTTGCCCGCGCGCTGAAACTCGTGCCTGAAGAGATGCCGTTTGACTTGTCGGGTATGCTTACGCTCAACACTGACGTGCAGTTTCGCGTGAGCGATTTCTCTGTGTCGACCTTTCACCGCATCAAGGCCAACGGCAACGCCACTCTCAGCAATGTGCGCTACAGTGTGCCCGCCGACTCCCTGCAGATGTTTGTGGACCGCAGCATACTCAAGTTCGGCACCGACAGCAAAATCAAAGGCCAGGACAACATAACTCGCAACCTGCTGATGGCATCCGTGCAGATTGACTCCGCCATCATTGCCGACCCAGCCGGCTATGTAACCGTGGCCGCTCTCAAGGCGGGAGTAGGCAGCATGGGCAAAATCAGCAACCTTATGGACACCACAAGCATCACACCTCTCGGCGGACGCATCTCCGTGGGACGGCTCGCCACACTCAGTCTGCCCGACTCGTCGCGGATCTATGTGGCAGGGATGCAGACCGATGCTTCCGTACGCCGCTTCGAGGGACAGGGACGCACCCCTATGTTCTCGTTCGGCATCAAGGCGGACGACATCCGCTATTGGGACAAGACGATGATGACAAGTCTGCGCGACGGCAAAATCCAACTGCAAGCCAACAAGAGGGTGAAGAAGAAAAGTTCACGCATGCAGTCGCGCCTCGACTCCATGCAGCAAATCTACCCCACCCTCAGCCGCGACTCCCTTCTGGCTCTCTATCGTCGTGAGCGCAACCAGAAGCGCGCCGAAGAAGAGGCTAACGACACCTCCTATCGCGCCGACCTCGCCCTCAGCGGGCAGTGGCAAAAACTGGTGCGCAACTGGGATCTCAGCGGCACCATCATTGCCCGCCGCGGCCGACTGTTTACGCCCTATTTCCCTCTGCGCAACAAATTGAGTGACGTAGACATCGAATTCAACACAAAGACGCTCAACGTGAACAATGTGAAATACAAAGTGGGCAAGAGCGACATTCGTTTCACTGGCAAGATCGACAATATCCGCAACACCTTGCTCGGCTCGCGCAACAAGCCGCTGACAATATCGCTGATGGCGCACTCATCATTGCTCGACCTCAACGAACTGATGGCGGCGATGTATAAGGGCAACAATTTTGCCAACAACACCGAACAAAAGACTACTTTCACCTTCAGCGCCACGGAGGACGAAGAACGGCTGCAGAGCCGCATCGAGAGTACGGCGGCTGAAGAGACCGACACCACCCACTATGCCATCCTCGTGCCGAGCAACATAGTGATGGACATCGACCTGATGAACGACACGACCCGCTACTCCGACTTCACGCTCCACCGCCTGCATTCGTCAATCGGAATGAAAAACGGTGTGCTGAAACTGCGCGACCTGTCGGCCCACAGCAACGATGGCTCGCTGAAACTCGATATGATCTACGCCACTGCCAACCGCAACGATATCGGTCTTGGTATGGTGCTCGACCTCAACGAGATAAAGGTAGGCAGACTGATGAAGATTATGCCAGGGCTCGACTCCATTATGCCAATGATGCGAGGCATCGACGGTGTAATCAACGCCCGCTTGGCTGCAACCACGAAGGTTGACACGCTGATGAACGTGATACTCCCCGAAACGAATGCCGCACTCAACATCAGCGGCAAGAATCTCGTGCTTCTCGACTCCGAAACGTTCCGCCAACTGTCGAAGATGCTGCGCTTCAAGAACCGCGACCGCAACGTGATTGACAGTCTGTCGGTCGAGGCAGTAGCGCTCAATTCGCAACTCGACGTCTATCCGTTCATCTTGAGTATGGACCGCTACAAACTTGCCGTTGCGGGATGGAACGATTTCGACACCAACTACAAATACCACATCTCGGTGCTCGACTCGCCACTGCCATTCAAGTTCGGAATCAACCTCAGCGGAAACATCCTTGAGGACAAGATGAAATTCCGTCTGGGCAAGGCGAAACTAAAGGAGAAGGAAGTGGCACAATCGTCGGCAATCACCGAAACCACAAAAAGGAACCTCATAGAGCAGATGGACGAGGTGTTCCGCCGCGGTGCCGAAGCCGGCCTGCGTGAAGAGCGCCGCGGCAACGGGCCACTCCCAGGCAACCGCCGACGGGCGATGGACGACATCGACGGCGACGACCACCTGACGGCTGCCGACAGCCTGCAGCTAATCAAGGAGGGCATCATCGAGGCACCCGACTCTACCGCCGTAGCCGCTCCAGCAGAGAAAGCATCTGCCACCACCGGCAAAGGCCGCAAGGGTCGCAAGCCACTCCGCAGCAAGGAAACAATCTACTCAAAAGAGGCTATCAAACCAGAGAATTAACCACAGATTATGACAAACGAAGAAATAGCAATACTCAACTATCAGAAGCGCACAGGCCTTGCTCCTGCGCCCATAACCACCGCCCTTATCGACATGGACGGAGTGCTCTACGACTCTATGCCCCACCACTCGCTTGCGTGGCAGCGCCTCGGCGGTGAACGCGGATGGACATTTGCCGACAACGAATTTTTCCTCTATGAGGGAATGACTGGCGCGGCGATAATCCGCCTGATGGAGAAGCGCGCCAACGGCCGTAAGGACCTCAGCGACGAGGAGTGCAAAGAGATTTACGCCAAGAAATCAGCCTACTTCAATGCCCTTGGCGAAGTGTCGGCTATGGACTCTGCCGACAAGATGCTCAACACCCTGCGCGACAACAATTGCCAGCGAGTGATTGTCACTGGTTCGGGGCAGGCATCCTTGCTCGAGCGCCTCAACCGCCAATATCCGGGCATCTTCTCTTCCGACCTTATGGTCACTGCCCACGACGTGAAGCACGGCAAACCCGACCCTGAGCCATACATCATGGGCATGAAGAAGGCCGGCGCTGAGCCGCAAAACTGCATCGTGGTTGAGAATGCGCCGCTGGGCGTGCGAGCCGGAAATGCTTCAGGCTGCTTCACCGTTGGCCTTACCACAGGTCCTGTGCCGGCAGAAAGTCTGAAGGACAACGGCGCCGACATTGTCTACCCTTCAATGAAGGCTTTTGCCGAGGCATTGCCTCTTCTGCTGAATCTTCGCAATAACCACTAAAGAACAGTACTCATGCAAAAAATAATCTTCACAAACGATGTTGTCGAGGCAATCAACGGTGTGTTGGCCGAGATGGAGCCACGCAACGTGTTCGTGCTCACAGACAGCAATGTGGACAAAGCCATCGGCGCGCTGCCTAACGAATGGCAAAAAATCGTCATCAAGCCAGGCGACGTCAACAAGAATCTCGACAGCATGGTTGAGGTGTGGACCGCACTGCAACAAGGCGGCGCCACACGCAAGTCGGTGATGATCAACGTTGGCGGTGGCGTGGTTACCGACCTCGGCGGCTTTGCTGCGGCATCGTTCAAGCGCGGCATCCGCTTCGTCAATGTGCCAACCACTCTTTTGGCTGCCGTCGATGCTGCCGTGGGCGGAAAGACTGGAGTGAACTTCAACGGACTGAAAAACGAAATCGGCACTTTCCGCGAAGCGGAGGCTGTGGTGATCTCCACAAAATATTTTGCCTCGCTGCCTGAGTCAGAACTGAAATCGGGCTACGCCGAGATGATTAAGCACGGACTTATCAGCGGAGAGAATGTTTATAACAAGTTGCTCGACTATCATTTCGACGTTGTCGACGGTCAGGAACTGCTCGATCTGGTTGAGGAGTCGGTCAACGTGAAGCGCGACATCGTAGCGCAGGATCCGTTTGAGAAAGGCCTTCGCCGCGCTCTCAACCTCGGGCACACCGCCGGCCACGCCTTCGAGAGTATGGCAATGAAGCGCAACGCCCCTGTGCCTCACGGATATGCCGTGGCTTGGGGAATGGTTGTGGAAGCGGTATTGTCGCACACCGAAAAGGGATTCCCTTCTGCCGAACTCTACCGCCTTGCCGACTACATCCGTCAGCACTACGGCGCGTTCCACATCACTTGCGACGACTACCCTGCCCTCCTCGACCTTATGCGCCACGACAAAAAGAGCGAGCACGGCGAACTCAACTTCACCCTTCTACACTCTGTGGGCGAAGTGGAAACAGGCTGCGTGGTCGACAGCAAGCAGGTAGAGGCTGCACTCGACATCTACCGCGACTTGATGCATATCTAATTTGCTTTTGTCTAAGGCTTGCACTACCTTTGTAGAGGAAAAAAACAGAAAGAATGAAACCTCGTATATTTTTGTCGTACGTCCATATGGGCGGCACTGAACGTGAGTGGGTTGAGAAGGCTTTCCAGTCGGAATGGATTGTGCCGCTTGGCCCAAATGTCGATGAGTTTGAACACCGTTTGGAGAAATATCTTGATGCGCCTTATGTGGTGGCGTTGAGCGCTGGCACTGCTGCCATCCATCTCGGACTTGTGGCTCTCGGTGTTGGTCAGGGCGATGAGGTGATTTGCCAGTCGTTCACCTTTGCGGCAAGTGCCAACCCAATCAAATATCAGGGCGCAAACCCAGTGTTTGTCGACAGCGAACCCGACTCATGGAACATGTCGCCAGAGGCTCTCGAAGAAGCCATCATTGACCGCAAGAAGGTCACTGGCAAATACCCAAAAGCCATCATTCCCGTCTACCTCTACGGCATGCCTGCCAAAATCGATGAGATCCAGGCGATTGCCAACCGCTACGGCATTCCTGTGGTTGAAGATGCAGCCGAAGCCCTCGGCTCTGAATACAAAGGGAAGAAGTGTGGCACATTTGGCAACTACGGCAGCCTCAGTTTCAACGGCAACAAAATCATCACCACCTCTGGCGGCGGCGCACTGGTGTGCCACAGCAAGGAGGAGGCTGACCGCATAAAGTTCTACGCCACACAGGCACGCGAGGCACGTCCGTACTACTACCATGAGGTGATTGGCTACAACTACCGCATGAGCAACGTGAGTGCTGGCATTGGCTGTGGACAGATGGATGTGTTGCAGGAGCACGTCAATTTGCGACGCCGCATCCACTCGTTCTACACCGCCGAACTGGCAGACATCGAGGGCGTAAGCGTGCAGCAGAACCCTACCCCAGACTTCAACTCCAACTTTTGGCTGTCGACAATCATCATCGATCCGAAGACGGGCAAAGAGCCAGAGGCATTGCGACAGTTCATGCTCGAGGCAGGTGTGGAAACTCGCCGATTGTGGCGTCCGATGCACATGCAGCCTGTCTACAGCGATGCGCCTTACTATGGCGGCAAGGTGTGCGAAACTCTGTTTGACAAGGGATTGTGCTTGCCGAGCGGCTCGAGTCTGACTGACGAGGACCTACGCTTCGTGGTGGACAAAATCAAAGAGTTTTTCAACAAATAGCAAAGACTGATGGTAATTGCCTTCGACCTTGACGACACGCTCTACAAGGAAGTCGACTATGTGAAGTCTGGCTACAAGGCTGTTGCCGAAGAAAATACGGGGATTATCGCGCCCGCAATCAGTTACAGGCTGATGTGGGAGGCATTCAAGGCAAAGGAGAATCCCTTCGATGCCGTTGCCAAGGCTGTAAAGGGTTTTGACATCGCAAAGGCTGTGGAAACCTACCGCTTTCATCGTCCAAGCATCATGCTTGGCGAGGACTCCGAGAAGGTTCTGCAACGGCTGAAAGAGGCTGGCATCCGAATTTGCATCATCACCGATGGGCGGACGGCTACGCAATGCAACAAAATAGAGGCGCTTGGCCTACTGCGCTACGTTGACCCTGCCGATGTGGTAATATCCGAAGAGACGGGGCACACCAAAGCGGATGTCGACAACTTCAGGATTATCGCTGAGCGACATCCAGGCGAGCGATGCATCTACGTTGGCGACAACCCCGAGAAGGATTTCTTTCATCCTAACCGCATGGGGTGGCACACGGTGATGCTTAAGGACAACGGGCTGAACATCCATCCGCAAATGGACAAACTTGCGGAATGGGCGGCTGAAAAGGCTATTGCCTCACTGACAGAGTTGCCCGATTATATTGAAACTTTAAACGAATAACAACAATATGGCTGAAAAGCAGAAAGTGGCATTGATTACAGGAATCACCGGACAGGATGGTTCCTTCCTTGCCGAATTTTTATTAGACAAAGGTTACGACGTGCACGGCATTATCCGCCGCAGTTCGTCGTTCAACACAGGACGCATCGAGCATCTTTATTTCGATGAATGGGTACGCGACATGAAACGCCGCCGGCTCATCAACCTGCACTACGGCGACATGACCGACTCGAGTTCGCTCATCCGCATCATCCAGGAGTTGCAACCCGATGAAATCTACAACCTCGCAGCGCAGAGCCATGTGAAGGTGTCGTTTGAAGTGCCTGAATACACCGCCGACACTGATGCTGTAGGCACTCTTCGCCTCCTTGAGGCTGTGCGCATGCTCGGTCTCGACAAGAAGACGCGCATCTATCAGGCGAGCACCTCCGAACTCTTTGGCAAGGTGCAGGAAATTCCTCAGCGCGAAACCACGCCGTTCTATCCACGCAGTCCCTACGGATGCGCCAAACTTTATGGCTTCTGGATTACTAAGAACTACCGCGAAAGTTATGGCATGTATGCCGTCAATGGCATCCTCTTCAACCACGAGAGCGAGCGCCGCGGCGAAAACTTCGTGACGCGCAAAATTACGCTTGCCGTGGCTCGTATCGCTGCCGGCTTGCAGGACAAACTCTATCTGGGCAACCTCAACGCCCGTCGCGACTGGGGCTATGCGCGCGACTATGTGGAATGCATGTGGCTCATCTTGCAACAGGACCAGCCTGATGATTTTGTCATCGCCACTGGCGACGACCATTCCGTGCGCGACTTCACCGCTCTTGCATTTGCCCGCGCTGGCATCACTCTCCGCTGGGAGGGCGAAGGCGTCGAAGAGAAGGGCATCGACACTGCCACTGGCCGCGTACTTGTGGAGGTCGACCCGAAGTATTTCCGTCCATGCGAGGTTGAGCAGTTGCTCGGCGACCCGACAAAGGCGCGCACTCAGTTGGGATGGAATCCGCGCAAGACTTCTTTTGAGGAACTTGTCAACATTATGGTTGACCATGACATGGAGATGATCCGCAAGCATGGCCACGACTCTGAAAGAATGATTTAAAACAATGGAAAAGGACGCAAAAATATATGTTGCCGGCCACCGCGGACTCGTGGGCTCGGCTATTTGGAACAATCTCACAAAGAAGGGCTACACCAACCTTGTTGGCCGTAGCCATGCCGAACTCGACCTACTCGACGGTGTGGCCGTACGCGAATTTTTCGATGCCGAAAAGCCTGACTATGTGATTCTCGCCGCAGCATTCGTTGGCGGCATCATGGCCAACAGCATTTACCGTGCCGACTTCATCTGGCGCAACCTGCAGATTCAGCAAAACGTGATTGGCGAAAGTTATCGCCACGGCGTAAAGAAATTGCTCTTCCTTGGTAGCACATGCATCTACCCCCGCGAAGCGCCACAACCTATCCCTGAGAATGCGTTGCTAACCTCGCCGCTTGAATGGACCAACGAGCCTTACGCGCTTGCCAAAATTGCCGGCCTTAAGATGTGCGAAAGTTTCAATCTGCAGTACGGCACTAACTATATTGCAGTGATGCCTACCAACCTCTACGGTCCTAACGACAATTTCGACCTCGTGAGCAGCCACGTGCTTCCGGCAATGATACGCAAACTCCACCTTGCCCGCCTGCGCATGGAGGGCGACCGCGAAGGCATCCGCCGGGACCTTGACCGCCGCCCGGTGGGTGACATCAATGGTAAGTCGAGCGATGAGGAGATCGACGCTATGCTCGACAAATACGGCATCCTCAACGGCGCATTGCAGTTGTGGGGCTCGGGCAAGCCTATCCGCGAATTCCTTTGGAGCGAGGACATGGCCGACGCATCGGTCTACGTGATGGAGCATATCGACTTCGACCAACTCAAAGGCACGGACAAGGAAGTGCGCAACTGCCACATCAACATCGGCAGCGGCAAGGAGGCTACAATAGCACAAGTGGCTGAACTTGTGCGCAAAGCGGTGGGTTTTGAAGGCGAAATCCAATGGGATTCGACCAAGCCCGACGGCACAATGCGTAAACTCACCGACGTGAGCAAACTCCACGCCCTCGGCTGGCACCACACCATGGAACTCGAAGACGGCATCCCTGCCCTCTACCGCTGGTATTTGGAGCACTAAGCAACAATCACATACAACGAAGCCACGGAAAGTTAGAGACTGTCCGTGGCTTCGTCATTTTTATACTCGTCTACAAGTTTATATCTGGTTTCTCCTGGCTCTGCAACTCAACCATATTCTGATTGTATCGGATGAGATCAGCCAATGAGTCAGACGGGAACAGTTCGTTGGCCTTCTTGTAGTAGTCAAGCGCCTGCTGATAGTCACAAAGATACATCTCCGCGGCGTCGCCAGCTGCTTTCCAAGCCCAACTTGCCTGTTGCAGTTTCTTATTCAGTCGGTCAGCAATGCCGCGCTTCTTCAAGAGATTGAAATCATAGTCGCTCTCTTGGGTATTTGAAATCTTCTCCAGCGATTCGATGCTCGTCAAAAGGTTCCTGGCGGCGCACAGCGCGTCATAGTCGCCGATATCAGTGACATCGGTCAGGCTGTCGCACTTGTCGCAGTATGCCTTATATTGATTATACAATTCTTCATTGTATTCTTCCTTATAGGGCTCTGTTTCGGTCTTCAATGGCCTGCGGCTTTCATACCAATAAATGCCTACACACACCAAAGCCAAAACTGCAACAACCGCCGATGTTATAATGGCTATCTTCTTTTTGTCCGACTTTCCATTATTGCGAATCACATGGGTAAGTTTATCCTGTCCTCCTTGTGTTAGGGGTTTAGTCTTTTTACCTTCGACAGGACCGGGTATCGGTTTGCTAACCACAGCGGCACCTTCTGCCGTCGGGTTGATTTCCATAATAAACTGGCGTACCGAAGGCGTTCTGTCGGCCTTGTTGTAGGCCATCGCGTTTTCTATGACCATCCTTGTTGCATCGCTCACACTGCTGGGCAAAGCACGCTCTATGGTGTCGGCCTGCATCTCTGTGGCGATGATTGGGTCGCGCCCCACAAGCATATAATAGAGCAATGCACCGAGAGCATACACATCGGCCTGCGGCGAAAACGACTGCAGTCCGCTGTATTGCTCCACAGGGGCATATCCATCGCTGCATCCCTGCATGCGGATGGTCGACGTAGGTTTGCCCTTTTCGTCGAAATGCTTAGCCAGTCCGAAGTCAATCAACACGGGCATGCGGCGGCCTGTGTGGTAGTCAATGCGGAACATCACATTGTCGGGCTTGATGTCGAGGTGGTTTATGTGGTGCTCATGGAGAAACGCCATGGCTTCAGCAATAGGCGTCTCAATCTCGATGGCTTCCTGCTCCGTGAGTTTACCCTTGTCGCGCACAAGGTCGCGCAGAGAACCGCCATTGAGGTACTCCATCACATAGTAGACCGTATTGTTGGCTTCAAACACCTCACTCACTGGCACCACATTGGGATTCTTGCCGCTGATGTTGTTCAGGCGGCGAGCCTCCGAAAGAAAGTCGCCACGACTCTCTTCCACCTTTGCCCGTGCAGGATTGGCGTAAGTGACGCGTCCGTCAGCCTCCCGCTCGCAAGCGTCTTTCATGAAATGCTCCTTGATGGTGAAATAGGTGAAAATAGGCACCTTGTCGAAGACCACTGTCGTCGACACCTTATATGTTATGCCAAACCCTCCCTGACCGAGCACCTGCTCTATGCGGTAGTCATACTTCGGACTTCTTAGGATTGTTCCAATGGTAAGAGTCTGCTGAAATTCGTTTGAAGCCATACAAATAGTGTATTAGTGTTGCTAAACCACAATAATTCTCAAATTTAGCGATTTTTCACCAGTCTTCGGCTCGGTTTCCTCATAAAAAGTGACAATCGCTATAGGATTTATTGAATTGTAAAATGTCTCAAACAACAAAAAATCGAAAATTTGTTGTTTGAGCAATTCACATATAGCCCCTTCGCTTAACTTTGTATTTGAACATTGAACACACCAATGTATAATTTTTTCTTATCTCTAAAATCATCAAATTATGAAAAAACTATTTCTTGTGATGGCCATAGCACTTTTGTCTGGTTCTATGATATCATGTTCAGACAACGATCTCGTTGTGCAGACTGATGAGGTCGAAGAAATCGAAACGACGCCCATCGATTCACTGAAGGTAAAGGTCGTCCAGAATTCCTATGTCTACCCATACAACTACAGCCGCACCGGCGCGGCTCTCATCAACCGAATGATATTTCAGGCAACGACATTCGATGCCTCAGTTACCATAGCGGTGCTGAACGACGGCAATGTCCCCATGCTCAGCCGGAATGACTACAAGAACATCGCCTCGCTTGTGGCAAGAGGAGGCAGTCTAGTTTATTGCGACGCCACTCGTGATGGTGTCGACGCTTTTCTGCGCAACCTGAAGACTGTTGGACTGGAGATGTTCGACAAAGACGAACTCCACCCAAATGAAGTGGGTTATCATGCATGCCGATACATCCTCAACCTCAAGGAAGACGCCTCAGGAAAATATCTGCCGCCATTCATCGACAACGCCGACACCGACGGTATTATATGCGAC
>CAVEIP010000046.1:0-16941 GCA_963615935.1 [Ruminococcus] lactaris
ACATCACCCTTAGCCATCTCGCGTTCAGCCGCCTCGGTATCGCCGAAAGGCACAAACGTAACGCGGTTGTTGGCATTGACAGGCGCCACAATCTTAGGATTGTCGGTAGCCTCAACGGCAAGCGAAGTGCGGCCGTGGAAAGCCTTGCCGAAAGCCACGATGCGCGCCTTCCCGGTGTGGAACGATGCCAATTTCATGGCGTTCTCGTTGGCCTCTGCTCCCGAGTTGATCAAGAACAAGTTGTAGTCGTCGTAGCCGCACGCCTTGCCGAGTTTGTCGGCCAACTGCTTCTGCAGTGAGTTGTGGACGGAGTTGGAGTAGAACACCAATTTCTCCGCCTGGTGCTTGATGGCATCGACATAGTGCGGATGGCTGTGACCCACGGAAATCACCGCGTGGCCACCATAGAGGTCGATATATTCTGTGCCTTTGCTGTCGTAGACGTGGCAGCCCTTGCCACTCACAATTTCGACGTCGAACAAAGGATAAACATCAAAAAGATTCATAGTTCGAATTTCGTTTTAGAAAGCCGAAGCCTTCAGGTTAAGCCCTGTGCGCTCGTGGAGCCCAAAGAGCAGGTTCATGTTGTGGACAGCCTGTCCAGATGCCCCCTTGAGAAGGTTGTCGATCACCGACACAATCAGCAGTTTGCCGTCCTCCTTGGTGAGGTAGAGCATGCACTTGTTGGTGTTGACCACGTCCTTGAGGTCGGGCATGCGGTCTACAACAAACGTGAAGCGGTGGTCGTCGTAGTATTCCTCATAGAGTTTCTTCACCTCGTCCAACTCAACAGGGCAGTTGAGATAGACCGACGCAAAGATGCCGCGCGAGAAGCATCCGCGCACGGGAATGAAGTTGAGCGTCGACGAGAAACTGGTTTGCAGGGTGGTCAGCGTCTGCTTGATTTCGGCAAGATGCTGGTGCTTGAACGGCTTGTAGATCGACACGTTGTCGTTGCGCCACGAGAAGTGGGACGACGCCGACGGCTTCACTCCAGCGCCCGTGCTGCCAGTGATGGCGTGCACGTGGATGTCGCTGTTGAGCAGCAGGTTGCGCGCAAGAGGAAGCAATGCCAACTGTATGGCTGTGGCAAAGCATCCAGGATTGGCAACGTGCTTGCCGCGGATGATGTACTTGCGGTTGAGTTCCGGCAAGCCATAGATAAAGTCGTGGGTACCGTCGGCGATGCGGTAGTCCTGCGCAAGGTCGATGATGCGCAAGTCCTCTGGAATTTCAGCAGCGTGTGCCTCAAGGAATTTGCGCGACTCGCCATGAGCCATGCAGAGGAAAATCACATCGACATCGGCAAACGGGGTCGTAGAGGAGAAAACCATGTCGGTTTCGCCGATAAGCCCCTGATGCACCGACGACAGGCGATTGCCGGCATTGCTCGTGCTGTGCACCCAAGCGAGTTCCACGTCGGGATGATTGAGAAGTAGGCGGATGAGTTCGCCAGCGGTGTATCCGGCGCCCCCGATGATTCCTGCTTTGATCATATTCTTCATTAAATTTGTTCGTCTTTATGGTTTGCGTAGTACACGCGAAGCGGTGTTGACAACACTTTGATGAATCCCTTTGCGTCCTCGGCAGTCCAGCCTTTCTGCATTTCGCCGTATTCGCCGAATTTGGTCTTCACGAGGTCGTCGGCAGAGTCGACGCCAATCATAAACATTGAGTAAGGACGGAGTTCCACTCTCACTGTGCCGTTGACGTTGCGTTGCGACGATTCGAGCATTGCCTCGATGTCGCGCATCACTGGCTCAAGATACTGGCTCTCGTGGAGGAACATGCCGTACCAGTTAGCCACCTGGTCCTTCCAGTATTGCTGCCACTTGCTGAGAGTGTATTTCTCGAGGAATTTGTGAGCGTTGATGATTACCATAGGAGCGGCTGCCTCAAAGCCTACGCGGCCCTTGATGCCGATGATGGTGTCGCCCACGTGCATGTCGCGGCCGATGCCGTAAGGTGCGGCTACCGACTCGATATAGCGGATGGCTTCAATCTTGTCGTCAAACTTCTTGCCGTTGACAGCCACGATTTCGCCGTGCTTGAATTCGATGGTCATCTCTTCCTTGCCCGACTTCTCCACCTGCTTGAGGTAGGCTGATTCAGGCAAACCTTCTTTGGAGTCGAGAATCTCGCCACCGCAGATTGATGTGCCCCAGATGCCCACGTTGTAGGAATACTTCATCTTAGTGAAGTCGGCAACGAAGCCGTGTGAGCGGAGATATTCGATTTCCTCGTCGCGCGACAGGGCTTTGTCGCGGGTCAGGGTGATGATTTCCACGCCTGGCGCCATCACGAGGAATGTCATGTCGAAACGCACTTGGTCGTTGCCAGCGCCAGTTGAGCCGTGGGCAATGGCGTCGGCGCCAATCTCGTTGGCGTAGCGAGCGATGGCGATGCCTTGGAAGATGCGCTCCGAACTTACGGAGATTGGGTAAGTGCCGTTGCGGAGCACGTTGCCGTAGACCATGTATTTGAGGCTCTTGGCATAGTACTCGTGGGTAACGTCGAGCGTAACGTATTGCTTTGCGCCCAGTTTGTAGGCGTTTTCTTCGTTGGCCTTGAGTTGAGCCGGGCTGAAGCCACCGGTGTCGGCACATGCCGCATACACTTCATATCCCAATTCCTTGGCGAGATACATCACTGTGTAGGATGTGTCGAGGCCGCCACTGTAGGCTACAACTACTTTCTTCTTTTTCTGTTCCATTTTTCCTGTCAATATTTTATTGTTCTTTATTTTCCGATTGTTCTCTATACTTGTCCTCCGGATGCTCGTCGGGATCGTAGAGCAGACCCGTGCACAAGCACATACGGCGGCCGTTGCGCTGCAGGATGTCGAAGTTCACGCAACTCTCACAACCCTTCCAGAATGCCTCGTCGTCGGTCAACTGGTCGAAGGTTACTGGGCGGAAACCCAACTGGTTGTTGATTTTCATCACTGCCGCACCTGTGGTAAGGCTGAAGATTTTTGCATGAGGAAATCTCTCGCGCGACAGTTCGAAAATTCGTCGTTTGATGCGCGTGGCCAAACCCAGCCCGCGAAACTTGTTGCCTACAATCAAACCTGAGTTAGCCACAAACTGCTTGTTGCTCCAACTCTCGATGTAACTAAATCCGGCAAACTCTTGCCCTTTGTAGAGTGCCACCACTGCCTTGCGCTCAAGCATTTTCTGGCGCACGTAGTCGGGCGACCGCTTGGCGATGCCTGTGCCGCGCACTTTTGCGGCACGGGTGATGGTGTCGAGGATCTCGTCGACATACTTGACGGTGTCCTCACTGGCGACGACAATTTCAATGTCTTCTGCGTTGATCATCTTCTGCTTTTTGTCTTTGATATATTTTGTCTATATGTAAATTGTAAATCTCTAATCCAACGGAATGAACCGACGCAACACGCGGCGCGCCTCATCGTGGTCCACGTCTTCGCGGAGCACGAGGAAGATGGTGTCGGCTCCAGCTATTGTGCCGATAATTTCCGGGGTCTGGCTCATGTCGATGTCGTAGGCCAAGCCGCTGGCATAGCCGTTGCGGGTCTTGATCACGGCAATGTTGCCAGAGAAGGTAAGCGACACGTAGCCCACGGCGCTATTTGGCGCTGCAGGCCCACGGTTGGCGCTCAGCAGCGAGTTTTTCACCTCGTTGCTGTTTGGCACGATGTAGATGTAGGAATTGCCGTCGGTAGCGATTTTCGTTACCCGCAACGCCTTAAGGTCGCGCGAGAGCGTGGCCTGGGTCACATTGATATCCTTTTCGGCGAGCGCCTTAATCAAATCGTCTTGGCAAGTCACTTGGTTGTTTCTTATAATCTCAAGTATGAGTTGCAGACGCTGTTTTTTATTTTTCATATCTGTAAGTGTATATGACTCTTTTTTCTTTCACAAATGCGGGGGATTGTGTTTGCTTGTGCTTATAAATGCAAACCTGTGCATGCCGAGTGGTAGCGGCTGCAACAGCGGAGGAATGAGGAGTGGCGGGTGTCCGTCGGTTTTACTTGATGGTCCAAGTTATCGTGCCTTTCTTCTCGTTTGGCACATTGTCACCGCTGACCGTAAACTTGAGGCTCCGTGTACGCTCCTCAAACTGTCGTCGGACTCCGAGGTCGCTGGCTGCTTCGCCCGAGCCTCCGAGATATTTGGCACTGGTCACAGTGCCGTCCTGTCGGACAGTGATGCTAAAACGCAATGAGCCGCTCTTGGTGCAGGAGAATTTCTGCGCCGAGAGGCGGTAGTTGGTGCCGAGATTGTGGCCTGGCACACCTGAAAGCGCACCCGTAGAGGCATTGCCGTCGGGCGAGCCGCTCTGGCCGCTGCCGTTGCCGTTGTTCTTTTTGCTGAAGGCATTCTGCGCGCGGCTATTAATCTTGTTTTTCTCTTTTTCCTGTTGTTCTTTTTCTTTCTTGATGCGGGCTTGCTCTTCCTGCTGCTTTTTCAGTTCGGCGTCGGTAGGCCCGGTTTTCTTCTTTTTGGGAGTCTCCATCTTCGACTCCTTGTTGGTCGACACGAGCGACTGGCCATCGCCTGGCACACCCTCATTGGTCTCGTCTTCGCCGTCGCTTGCTGGCTCAGCCTCACCATTGTCGGCAGCAGGCTCGCCGTCGTTGTGGTCGGGCTCGGGGATGTCGCCCATAGCCACATATTCTTCGCCGTCGAAGGCTATTTCAGTCTTGTTTTCCGAGGCATTGACTTCCTCTTGCGACACCGTGGTGGAAATACGCGTAAGAATCATCGCCACAATCACCACCGCGTAGGTGACGGTCGCAAGGATGATTCCCCAAATTCTGTATTTCTTCTCGTCGCTTGTCATTGCCTGTTACTATTGTTGGGTTTCGGTCTGCGTGGCGGTTTCTGTGGCGGCCTGCGCCTTCTCAAACCGGGTATCGTTGGCCTCCGTCGGCTTGGTGGCAAGCACCATCTTCAGGTTGTGGCGCGATGTCATGTCGAGCACCTCCACGATGCGTCCGTAGGGCACTGTCTCGTCGGCATAGAGGGCTATCACCTGAGTGGAGTCCTGCTGCTGGGTCATCTGAAGGAATGCCAGCAGTTGGTCGTCGCTGATTGATTGCGGCGTTTCATCGCCAAACGAGGCATAGAGGTTCTTCTCCTTGTCGATATACACCTTTGTGCTCGGCTTCTTCACCGCCGTCTGCTCCGAGCTCTTCGGCAGGTCGACTTCGAGCGCCGTTGGCGACACGAAGGTAGAGGTGACCAGGAAGAATATCAACAGCAGGAAAATCACATCGGTCATCGATGCCATGCTGTAGGTGGCGAGCATGTCGTGTTGACGTTTGAGTGCCATTGTCGTTACTCCTTATTTAGTTGCCGGCTCGTTGAGCAGGTCCATAAATTCCATTGTCTTGTTTTCGAGTTGGTTCATCACGTGGTTCACGCGTGCCGAAAGATAGTTGTAGGCAAACAGTGCGATGATGCCCACCACCAGTCCGGCAACGGTGGTGACGAGTGCCTCGTAGATACCGCCGGCAAGCACCGAGATGTTGGCGTTTGTGCCAGCGTTGGCGAGGGCGAAGAATGCCTTGACCATACCAGTCACCGTGCCGAGGAAGCCAATCATCGGCGCGCCTGCCGCTGTGGTGGCAAGCCAGGTGAAGCCTTTGCCGAGTTTAGCCACCTCAATGTTGCCCACATTCTCGATAGCCACGAGCACATCGTTCATCGGGCGTCCGATGCGCGAGATGCCCTTCTGGATGAGGCGGGCGTAAGGGGTGTTGGTTCTCTTGCAGAGCATGTCGGCACTCTCAATCTCTCCGTCGTGGATGTAGTCCTTGATGCGCTTCATGAATGTAGCGTCCTCGGTAGCCGCTTTGCGCAACGCAAACCAGCGCTCGAAGAAGATGTAAATCGACACAATCGACAGCAGTGCGAGTGGAATCATGATGATGCCGCCTTTGAGACAAAGGTCCCACACTGAAAGTTCGGCGGAGCCTGTTTGTGCGGTTGTTTGTGCCGCAAGTAGGAGAGATGTCATATCTTTTGAATAATTAATTTATCAATCCGCAAATATAATCATATTGTTGCTATTTCAAGCAATCTTTATACTGTTTTATTGTCTCTTCGAGTCCAAGATAGAGGGCATCGGAGATAAGTGCATGGCCTATCGACACTTCGTCGAGGTAAGGCACACGCTCATGGAAGAACTTCAGGTTCTCGAGGCTGAGGTCGTGGCCGGCATTCACGCCGAGGCCTGCCTTGTGGGCGGTGACCGACGCGGCTACAAACGGAGCAACGGCGGCTTCGCGGTCAGCGGCGTACTGGCTGGCGTAGGGCTCGGTGTAGAGTTCCACACGGTCGGCTCCGGCACGCGAGGCGGCACGGATGGCTGCGTCGTCGGGATAAACAAATATGCTTGTGCGGATGCCTTTTTCCTTCAGTCGGTCAACGATTTGCGAAAGGAAGTCAAAATGCGCCTCAACGTCCCAGCCAGCGCTCGAAGTAAGGGCATCGGGTGCATCAGGCACGAGGGTCACTTGAGTGGGCTTCACCTTGAGCACGAGGTCCATAAACTGCTCCGACGGATAGCCCTCGATGTTGAACTCTCTGTGGAGCAGAGGGCGCAATTCAAAGACGTCCGACCTGCGGATGTGGCGCTCATCGGGACGTGGGTGCACGGTCACACCGTCTGCACCGAACTTCTCGCAGTCGACAGCCACTTTGGCCACGTTTGGAGTGTTGCCGCCGCGGGCATTGCGGATGGTGGCAACCTTGTTGATGTTTACACTCAAATTAGTCATTTTGCCGCTTCTTTCTTTTTGTTTTGATATAATGTTTTTATACCTTTGTAAACTTTCAATTTGTCACTGCGCGTCAACAGAATGTCGCGTATTGATATGAAATTGTGCAAAATTAGTACTATTTTCCCACATAGGAAAGACAAAAGGTATAAATAATATGAAAATAGCAGTCTTCGGAAACCAATGCCAAGACCACAAAGTGGACGAAATCCGCTCTCTTTTTGGCGCACTCAAAGCCTCCGGGGCTTTTGTCGAAGTGGAGCGTGACTTTTTCACCTATCTCCGCGGACTTATCCCCGACCTCGCCGCCGACAAGGTTGTCGCCCCAGGCGAGGTGTCGGCCGACGTGGTGGTAAGTGTCGGCGGCGACGGCACGTTTCTGCGCGCCGCGGCGTGGGTGGGCGACCGCGAGATTCCTATTTTCGGCGTCAACACGGGTCATTTGGGCTACCTCTCTGACGTGGCCGTGGCGGATGCGCCGCAGTTTATCGCCGGACTTGCCGACGGCAATTTCCGTATCTCGCGCCGCTCACTGCTTGAGGTGAGCACAAACGCGGGCGTGGCTCTTGCCAACCGCTTTGCGCTCAACGAGGTGGCTATCCTGAAGAATGCCTCTGCATCGATGCTCGCCATGGACACCGCCATTGGCTCAACTATGCTCAACACCTACCTCGGCGACGGCCTCATCATTGCCACACCCACAGGTAGCACCGCCTACAATCTCAGTGTGGGTGGTCCGATTATCCACCCAGAGAGCAACTGCTTTGTGGTGTCGCCCATCGCTGCCCATTCGCTCACGATGCGCCCGCTGGTGCTCCCAGACTCCGCCGAACTGGCGGTGACCACGCGCTCAGAACGGTCGCACACCTTCCGAATCTCCATCGATGGCGAGTCGTTGTCGCTGCCCATTGGCTCCACGGTGAGTGTGCGCAAGGCCGACTTCTGCGTCAGTGTGGTGCTGCGCGCTGGCCACGACTTTGCCGGGGCGCTGCGCAACAAACTGATGTGGGGTGCCGATGTGCGATAGATTTGCGCTATCTTTTGTACCTTTGCACCATAATTCATTTTCATCATGACTAAAGTTTACGACATCCGCATAGAAGATTTCAATTATCCCCTACCCGACGAACGCATTGCCAAGCATCCCCTGCAGGAGCGCGACAAGTGCAAGTTGCTGCTCTACCGTGGCGGCGAATGCTCTGAACATGTGTTCTCGGAAATTCCCGACCTGCTGCCAGCCAACAGCACATTGGTCTACAACAACACGCGTGTAATCAATGCTCGCCTGCGCTTCCGCAAGCCCGGCGGCGGCGCGCTGATTGAGATTTTCTGCCTTGAGCCGCTTGCGCCTACCGACTACGCCCTTTCGTTTGCCTCAACCGAGGGCTGCGAATGGTTGTGCTTTGTGGGCAACTCAAAGCGTTGGAAGGAAGGACGCCTTGCGCTCGACCTCACCGTCGACGGCCGCGCAGTGACGCTCTACGCCGAGCGCGACGGACAAAGCGGCAATGCCTTCCGCATACGTTTCTCGTGGAGCGACAGGTCGGTCACTTTTGCCTCTATACTCGATGCCATCGGCGAAATCCCAATCCCGCCATACCTCAACCGCTCTACCGAGCCGAGCGACTCGGAGGACTATCAGACGGTCTACTCCCACATTGAGGGCTCTGTGGCAGCCCCAACAGCCGGGTTGCACTTCACCGAAGCCACCCTCGCGGCGCTCGACAGCCGTGGCATCCGCCGCCGCGAACTCACTCTCCATGTGGGCGCCGGTACGTTCCAACCAGTGAAGTCGGACGTGATTGGCGACCATCAGATGCACACCGAGTTCATCTCCGTAACCCGTAGCCTCATCGACGACCTCATCAATGCTCCCGGACGCATTATTGCCGTAGGCACCACCTCGGTGCGCACACTCGAGAGCCTCTACTATATCGGCGTTGCCCTTCACGACGGCGACAACGACCCTCTCCACGTGAAGCAATGGGTGCCTTACAACTACACTGGCGGACTTTCCACCAAGGATTCCTTGCAAGCCATCGCCAACTATATGGATGCCAACAACCTCACGCACCTTGTGGGCTCAACACAAATAATCATCGCCCCAGGCTATGAGTTCCACATCGTGGAAGGAATGGTGACCAACTTCCATCAGCCGCAGTCCACCCTGCTGCTGCTCGTCTCGGCATTTGTTGCCGGCAACTGGCGCGCCATCTACGACTACGCCCTCGCCCGCGACTTCCGCTTCCTCAGTTACGGCGACGCATCGCTCCTGCTCCGCTGACAGAAAAATCGCAAAAAACGAGCCGCCAACTTGCATCGTTGAGTATTTTGTTTTATTTTCGTAATCGATTAAAGCATAACCGAATATGAAGTCGAAAGAATTCTACATCTCTTTGATATTGTCGCATGCTGAAGAACTGAGAAAGGATTTCGGCGTAAAATCGTTGCGCCTCTTCGGTTCGGTTTCCCGCGATGAACACAAAGACGGAAGCGATGTAGACATCTGCGTTGACATGGAGCCCAAGACATACCTTGTAGTCAGGCTGAAACGCTTTTTGGAAAACCTTCTCCAATGTTCAGTCGACATCATCAGAATGCACAAACACATCAACCCATATCTCCTTGAAGAAATTGAGCATGACGGAATTTACATCATCAAATAGGGTCAAGGGAATCCTTCTGCAAATAAAAACGGCTATCGAACAGTTGCAGGAGTGGAACAAAGACGTGTTGTCGGCGGATGATTACTACTCCACGCCCGACGGCATGAAAAATCTTGCCGCAAGTTGTATGCTCGTCGAAGCCATAGGTGAAAGCATCAACCAAATCGAAAAATTGACCCAATCAAAATTACTGATTGAGCGTCCAGAAATTCCTTGACGAGACGTGATTGGAATACGCAACCATATTGCCCACGGCTATTTCGACATAGACGGAGACATCGTATTTGACGTTGTGAAAAACAACCTTGACGATCTATTGTCGGCAATAAATTATTTCTTGGGCAAATTCTAACGAGCCGCCGACCCGCCTCTCCTGCGGCACCTACATCATCGGCGGCAAGAATACGGGTATCAACAAATAAATGTATAATTTCTGCGGGTAAATGCAAAATGTTTAGCCAAGAAATTACTCTTTTACCCCATCATTTGTTCGAGGGCGGAGAGGGCGTGGAGCATGTCGGTGTGGAAGGTGGCGTGGTTGAGCAGATAGTCAGCCTTGCCGCCAGAGAGGGCGGCATAGAGTTCGGGATTCATACTTTCCACATAGGAGGAGATGGCATATTCAATGTCGTCCTTCTGCCAGTCCATCGTGGAATGGGCATAGACGCGCTCCTTCTGATGGAAGAAGCAGTAGGCGGTCTCGATGCTGTCGCGCGAAATCATCGGTCGTAGCCCTCCGGACGCATCTGTCGCTGACTCTCGCTGTAGACGTAGCCGTGGGCAGCGAGATAGGTTTTCACTTCTTCGGGGTCGCGGTTGAAGGCATAGCAGAGTTGCTCGAGCGAGTCAAACTCCTCGTCGCGCAGCAGCATGTTGATGCTCGACACAAGGATGGCGGGGTCGTTGGGTAGATGGTCCATAGTCAATCGGTTTATTCTTCAAGCCGTTGCTCCACGGCATCGTAGCTCTGCTCCTGCTGGAACTGGAAGTAGTCGGCAAACGAGCGGCCTTCCTTGAGCAACAGGTTGAAATTCTTTTCACTAATAAACACCGGACGCACTTGCTGCGGTATGATAATCTGCTTGTCGGCAAACAACTGTCGGCTATAGTCCTCCAGATCGTAGTAGTTCTCGAAGCCCTTAATCACGATGATGCCCAACTGTCCGAAGATCATAGTGTCGATGTCGAAGTCGCGCACAGCATAGTTAGAGAAGTTGTGGCGCGCCACATCGAAAATCAGTCGGTTGGACGACACTGTGTCGACAGGGAACGTAAGCAAGCAGATGTGCGGACCCTCGCGCGACGGGTCGAACGGTGTGAACTCGGTGGTGGAGTTGACCGCAGCCGTGTCGGTCGACAGGCGGATGGACCAAATCATGCCGCGCACATTGCCGCCCGAGCCAGAATTTGGCTTGCGGCCCTTGGCGAGGTCGCGGAGTATCGACGAGGCAAGAGGTGTGATGTCGGTGTCGGGATAGCGCACAAGCAATTCCTTGAGCGTTTCCTGGAACTTGTCGTATTTCTTTTCCGGCAGATAAGACATCGCATCGAGGAGCATGAACTTAGGCATAATCTTCGACAGCGGATAGCGGCGCATCATCTCCGCATAGCCCTCGTGCACAGCCGTGTTGCGGTTGGCAAGATAGTCGGCGTAGGTCTTTTCGTACATCTTTTCCTGCTCCGTCTCCATATTGCGCAGGTTCTCGATGTAGTTCGGGTTGGCGAGCGCAAGGCCGTACTTAGTGTCGGGGAATTCCTTGAGCACTTTCTGACGGCATGCTTCGGCCTTGTCCTTATATCCGTAGCGCACATACATCAGATACATATTGTAGTACACGTCGAGGCGGTATTCGTTGTCGGGATAGCGCGTGAGCAATTCGTTGAACGCCGATTCAGCAGCCTTCACGTCCTCGAGTTTGTCCTTGAGGATGATACCCTCGTTGAAGAGGCTCTCCTGCACGATGCTGTGGGAGTTGGCAATTTCTTCTTCCGTCTTCGGAATCTGCACGAGGTAGTATTCAGGATAGTGAGGATCCTGCTCGTGGGCAGTCTGCTCCTCGTTTTTCTTGCGCTCTGCTATCTGCTCGTCGCTGAGCGGATTGCCGAGAGAGTCGACCATCTCTTTCTGGGCATCATTGTCGTCGCTATAGTCGGCCTCGGCATTAAATTCGCTCACTGCAAACGTAGCCTTGTTGGCGCGACGCCAGTCGTCCTCCAGTTTACGGCTACCCCACCGACGCTGGAACTCCGTCTTGCCGGCGTTTTTGGTCGCCGTGTTGTAGAAGTACCACGACTTGTCGTTGTTTAGCGTAAACGACTGAGTGTTGCTCGTCAACTGGCTGCCTGCAGCATTGCCTCTCGCTGCCAATGCCTGCAGGGCTGCCTCTTCGGCCGCCTTTTTCTCTTTGTCCTTCAACTCCTTCACGAGTCGTTCAGCCACTTTCTGCTGCTCCTCAGGCGTGAGTTTAGCCAATTGCAGGAGCGAGTCCTGAAGCGTCACGTTCTGCGAATAGACAGCCAACTCGTCGAGCACGTCGCTGCGCTTCTTCAGCATGGCATAGTTGGGATAGTCCTCGGGCAACTGCGCCACGCCTTCGGAATAGCAAGGCTGCGCCTTGTCGTACTCGTAGCGGTCGAAGTAGAGTCCGCCGAGGGTAATCTGGTTTATGGCTTTGTCGATGCCATTGCGGGTACTTTTCTCGTTGGCAAGCACATAGTTCTTGATTGCCGACGTGGTGTCGCCGCGCGACAGGTAGAGGTTGCCGATGGCGTAGTATATCTGGTCGAGATACTCTTTGTTGCGGTCGAGGCGCGTCATGCGCTGCAGCGATTTCACCTCGGGGGTGATGTTTGTGCCGGCAAACACCTCGCTCTGCTTGATGCGCGCATTGAACTGCGTGCGGTAAGTGGCGTTGGAGGCTCCCGTCACTGCCTTGTACATGCGGTAGGCGTTGGCCTTGTCGCCGTTGGCTTCGTATACTTGTCCGAGGAGAAACGCCAATCGGGTTTTCTGCGCGCCACCAGTGCCTTTGTAGGCGGCAAGTAGCGCAGGCGCGGCCTTGTCGTACTGGCGGGTCTTTACGAGGAAGTCGGCATAGGCGGTGTTGTACATGGTGCGCAGGCGCTTGTCGGTGAGTTCGTCGGGCTTAAGCCGCGACAGCACGTTTTCTGCCTCGTTGGTCCAATTGAGGGCGCAATAGCACCTCAGCTGCCATATCTTCGACTCGGTAACGAGTTTTGGCAACCAGTTGAAATAGCGTTCGATATACATAAACGTGGCTGCCGACGCCGTGAAGTCGCCCTTGAGATACTGCGCTTCGCCCATCAGGCGCCATGCGTTGTGGAGAAACGGGTTATACTCGTTGCGGTTGAGATAGGCACGATATTTAGGGTCGCGCATCTTGCTGCGGTCTTTCTTAGGCTTCTTCTGGATGGAGTGGAGCGCGATGGCCTTCTGCATCTTCTCGATGGTGCGGTCGAAATTTGCCGAGGGATGGGTGGCTTTCTCGTCGGCAAACGACTCTGCTGGATGGATGTAGATGAAGTCGGAATAGTCGTCCTCATAGTTCTCCTCCATGGTTTTTATCTGCTCCTTGTAGTGCTCCTCGCCGTTGAAATACACGTTGTAGCGCGTGGTGAACGACTGCATGAAGCGCGAGCCCGCAGTGTTTTTCTTCGTGCTGCAGGAATGCAGCGCAAAGCCCAGTGCGAGTGCCGTAAGCAGCAAATATGTAGAGAGTCCGCGTCTCATTATTATTAATAACGTTTAAATTCGCCGTTTATTTTCCTTTATCGTCTTGTTACCCTCTTTTTTGCTTATTCCAGATGGTTAGCCTATTTTTGTACTCTATATAGAAATCCCTCAAATTATGAAAAAACGGAAAATCGGGCTGTTGCCCAAAATCATCATAGCCATTGTGTTCGGCATTGCAACTGGACTCGTAATGCCTGAATTTGTGGTGCGTCTGTTTGTCACCTTCAACGCCCTCTTCAGCCAGTTTCTCGGCTTCATCATCCCGCTCATCATCGTAGGACTGGTGATTCCGGCTATTGCCGACATCGGCAAGGGTGCGGGTAAGATGCTCGTGGCCACAACGCTGCTTGCCTATGTGGCTACAATCCTCTCGGGCTTCCTGTCGTTTGGCGTGGGCGAGGCGGTTTTCCCGCATCTGATTGACCACACCGTGGCGCTTGAGAGCATTAGCGAGGCCCACGGCATCGAACCGTTTTTCACCGTGGAGATTCCCGAACCTATGAACATCATGACCGCGCTCGTGTTGGCATTTACCATAGGCCTCGGACTTGCGCACCTCAACACCACAGCGCTGCGCGACGCGTGCAACGACCTCAAGGAGATTATCGTGAAGACCATCCAGTCGGTAATCCTGCCGTTGCTCCCAATTTATATCTTCGGCATCTTCATGAACATGACGCACTCGGGGCAGGTGGCTCACGTGCTGGCGGTGTTCGTTAAAATCATCGTGGTGATTTTCATTCTCCACATATTTCTGCTACTCTTCCAGTTCTCAGTTGCTGGCATCATTACGCGCCGCAACCCGCTGAAATTGCTCGGCAAGATGCTTCCCGCCTACTTCACAGCCCTCGGCACATCGTCGTCGGCAGCGACCATACCCGTAACCTTGCGCCAAACCATCGGCAACGGCGTGGACGAAGGCATCGCCGGATTTGTTATCCCGCTATGTGCCACCATCCACCTGTCGGGCAGCACACTGAAGATTGTGGCATGCGCCCTGGCGCTGATGATGATGCAGGGCATTCCCTACGATTTCCAGATGTTCTCGGGATTCATCCTGATGCTTGGTGTGACTATGGTAGCCGCTCCTGGAGTGCCAGGCGGCGCCATCATGGCGGCTTTGGGCATACTCGCCTCGATGCTTGGCTTTGACCAGAACGCACAGGCGCTGATGATTGCCCTCTACATCGCAATGGACAGTTTCGGCACTGCCTGCAACGTGACGGGCGACGGCGCACTGGCGCTAATCATCGACCGCTGCTTCCGCAAGAAAGCATCATAACTCGTCGAGGTCGGCACTCTTGCGCTCAAGGATGCCAGCAGCGAGATTGTCGCCCGCCTGCACAATCGACACGAGCGGATAGAGGGTCTTGGCGGTGTCGTAGTTGCGCACGTCCTCAAAACTGTTTTGGTTCACTCCCCAAGCGCCCATGTGCCAACGCATGGCAAGCATCTCCGCGTCGGTGAGTTCGAGGCCGCTGAGCAACACAAGGATTACCGACTTCTCGCCGTGTCCCATAGGGAAATTCTTATAGGTCACCTTATAGCCCTCGCAGTCCTCCCACTGCCCGAGACGATTTTTGCGCTTCTTCACGCTGCGGTAGTAGATGTCGCTCTTGCACACGTCGTGGAGCAACGACGCAATGATCACGCTGTCGCGCGGCACCTCGCTCTCCAACGAAGAGTCGAGGCTCTTCATGCCTTCCCACACGGCGAGCGCCGCCTTGGCAGTGTTGAGCGAATGCTTCACAAGGCCTCCCTCTGTGTTGAGATGATGCCCAGCAGATGCTGGTGCAGTGAAAAAGCCCTGGCTCTCGAGGTCCTCGATTACGCCTTCCACACCCTCGCGCCCCGTGGAGCGCAGCAATTCCAGAAATTCTTCCTTTGCCGTTAATGTTTCTTCCATCGAAATTCAAGTAGTGATTATGAGTGGGCAAATTTACAAAATTTCTCCTATCAAATTTGTTCAATGCAATTAATTGCATAATTTTGTAGGTAATAACTCAAAACTATTAACACCCGATTAATCTTAAATATTATGGCTTTTCCTTTTATCACAGCCGAACAGGCAGCCGAATTTGTAAAAAACGGCGACAACGTAGGCTTTTCAGGATTTACCGCTGCTGGAACGCCTAAGTTTGTTGCTCCAGCAATTGCTGCCAAGGCAGAGAAAGAACACGAAGCAGGCCGCGAGTTTAAAATCAATGTATTTACCGGCGCTTCGACCAACGACTATGTAGACGGTGCGCTGGCTCGCGCCAAGGCTATTAACTTCCGCACTCCTTACCAATCGTGCAAGGATTCGCGCGCTGGTATCAACAGCCACGAAATCAACTACAACGACATGCACCTCTCCCACCTTGCGCAGAATCTCCGCTACGGATTTTTCGGCAAGATTGATGTGGTCATCATCGAGGCTTGCGAGGTGAGCGACAACGGTGAAATCGTCCTCGGTCCTGGTGTGGGCAACGTCCCTTCGCTTGCCGCCATCGCCGACAAGATTATCATCGAACTCAATGAGCATATCCCGAGCGCCATCCGCGGCCTCCACGACATCTACATGCCCGCCGATCCTCCTTACCGCCGCGAGATTCCTATCTACAAGCCAAGCGACCGCATCGGCTCGCCAGTGCTGAAGGTGGACCCGAAGAAAATCGTGGGCATCGTGAAGACCTACAACACCGACAAGGTGCACGGCTTCTCGCCTATCGACGAGACCACAATGCGCATCGGCGCCAACGTGTGCAGTTTCCTTATTGGCGAACTCCGTGCCGGACGCATCCCTAAAGAGTTCCTGCCTCTGCAGTCGGGCGTGGGCAACATCGCCAACGCTGTGCTCCACGGACTTGACGAAAGCAAGGAAATCCCACAATTCGACATGTATACCGAAGTGATCCAAGACGCAGTGCTCGACCTTATGGAGTCTGGCAAATGCCGCTTCAGCAGCACCTGCTCGCTCACATTCTCCGACGAGACAATGGACCGCTTCTACAAGAACATCGATTTCTTCCGCGACAAGGTGCTTATCCGCCCAGGAGAAATATCCAACAACCCTGAAATAATTCGCCGTCTTGGTGTAATCACAATGAACACAGCCCTTGAGGCCGACATCTTCGGCAACGTGAACTCAACCCACGTGGTCGGCACAAAGATGATGAACGGCATCGGCGGCTCGGGCGACTTCACCCGCAACGCCTACATCTCAATCTTCAGTTGTCCGTCAATCACCAAGGAGGGCAAAATCAGCAACATCGTGCCGATGGTTTCCCACCTCGACCACAGCGAACACTCGGTGCAGGTGCTCATCACCGACCAAGGCATCGCCGACCTCCGCGGCAAAGACCCTGTGCAACGCGCCGAACTCATAATCGAGAACTGCGCCCACCCAGCATACCGCGGCTTGCTTCGCGACTACCTGAAACTGAGCAAGGGCGGACACACGCCTCACACCCTCAAGGCAGCCTTCGCCTTCCACCAGGAGTTCAGCGAGTCGGGCGACATGCAGAAAACCGACTTCTCCAAATTCGCATAACCCGCGAATTTGCCGAAGCGATACAAAGTATTTGAAATCCTGTCGGCAGAGAAGCATAGGCTGAAAGCCTTAATACTACATAGCCCAGGGCTACGCCCTGGGTAATAAAACATTAAAAAAGCGTGCTGTAAGCGCAACACAATGTGTTGTCCCGCCAGCGCGCTTTTTTTACACCCCAACATTTGGGGATTCTTCTGGTATTTGGCAAAAAAGATTTGGGGATTTGGCAAAAATGAAA
>CAVEIP010000047.1:0-16426 GCA_963615935.1 [Ruminococcus] lactaris
AAGAAATTAAAAGTCTTCATAAGCAATTGTTTTTAAGGGTGGTATTACTTTGCAACATGCTCCTTGTCGTCCTTCACCTCGTTCCAAGGCACAATGGTGCCGGAAACCTCCACGGCGGTTCGGCTCAGCTTCACCACGGTATAGTAATACTTGCTGCCACCATCAAGTTTGGTGGGCATTGTCCATACGAAAGGAGCATCGTGGCCGTTGTTGAGATCAAACTCCAACACTCTGCTCGTTTCTGTGGTAGGCAGCAGGATGGCCTCGTATTTCTTGCCGGCTATGGTGGTGTGCATCGTGATGTCGGCAGGTGTGCCTTCCTCTGAGAGGGTTCCGTCGGCAAGGTTGTAGGTAGCCGTGGTGTTCTGATTCTTCACTTTGATTGTCAATTTTTCCAAATCTTCCTGAGAGAGTCCGTCGCCTGGCTGAATGTCGAGGATGAGTTTACTCAACTGATGGCTGAACGTCAGCGAGACTTGAGGCACGGTTTTGTTGCAGCCCGTTGTCTTGGCGTACATGAAGTCGATGGCTTCCTGGTTGGTCTGGTCGGCTACGTTGAGTGCCACCTTGTAATTGTCGACTGTGGCCTGTGGATAGTAAGCGTAGAAATCCACATTGCCGTCGATAGGAAAGTAGATGGTCTTGCCGCCGCTCACGGGAGAGAAGGCGTTGTTGCCATTAGTTTGGTAAGCCACATTGCTCACGTTTTCGCTTATGGTCTGGTCAGTAAGGCCTTTGCCTGCTGTGGTCATATAGATACCGATCTTGTCGCCAGAAGTCCAAGTGTTGTCGACGGCACGGGTGTTAACGTTGATGCCTCCATTAAACTGCACTGCTACCTTTTCGCCTTGGGGCGACGGTGTGTTGTTGTCGTTGCAAGAAATCATTGCTCCAGCCATGATAGCAAAGGCAATAAGTTTAGTTGTGTGGTTCATATCTGTAAATTTTTTAATTATTATTTTATTTCTACTTCGCTTGTGCGGTCTGTCCAATTGTTGATGGATGCGTCAAGATTCATCTTTGGCTGCATCTCGTTGTAGTTGAGTCGCAATTCATATTTTCCGCCGACCTTCATCACTGGGGCTGTGATGTCAAACTCTTGTACTATCCCCGCCGTGCTCTTGAGGCACAGGTAGATGTGCGACGACGAGTTGCCCTGGATTGTTGGCATCAGGCGGATGATGTCGGACTTCAGCGCAGAGTCTGTGGCTTTGAGCGTAGGGAGTGCTGTTTCCATAGCCACAAGGCTCGGCAATCCGAAAGCGCCGTCGCTGTCCTTCTGCGTGGCAAAAACGCATTTGGATGCGTCAGTCACCGTGCCGTTCATCTCCATGCCGTTGGGTGCGTTTTCGATTATGATGGTGAGTTCGGAGAGCGCGTTTTGGATAGGGTTTTCCACCACGTAGTAGCCAGCCTCGTTGGTCACCTTCGCGTCGGTTACGCCGAAATAGGCATTGTGGGTTACGCCAACGTGGTTGGTCAAGCCAATCTGGATGTTGTTCCAGTCCGCCAATGCCCGTGTTGCATCACCGATGGTAAATGGGGCAGTGAGGTTGACTGCCGACAGAATATGGTAGTTGCCCACAGGAAGTTTGAAACGCTGGCTTGCCAAGTCCAAACCACTGTTGTATTGCTTCTCGATGACCAAAGAACCGTTGTCGGCATTGAATATCCACAATTTCACGTCGGACACATCCGTGCCCTGGTCGTCTTTATCCTGCCATGTGAGGCGTACGGACAAACCATAGTCTTCCTTGCCCTCATGGACATTGTGGTCGCAACTTGCGATGAGAAATGGGAGGCATAACAGCACCCATAACCGAATGTTGAATTTCATTATTGTTTTCATTGTCTTCTTTTTTTATGGGTTACTCGTTGCCAGTGCTTTCAGTTGTTTCCACTCGGCGAGCCTTCGCTGCCGAAGGTGCATTGTAGTCGCTGCCGCAGCCAGTGGCGGTGATGCGGCTCTCGTCGATGCCGTTACCCACGAGCCATGCCTTGACTGCATTGGCGCGTCGCTGCGAAATACGCTTGTTCACGGAAGCGCTACCCATGGTGTCGCACCATCCTGCTACGGTTACCTTCGCCTCGGGATGCTCGTTCAGCATGTCGAGAATGTCGTGGAGTTTGGGTTCTTCCGCTTTGCTTATGCGAGTGCTATTGAAGGCAAAATAGATTGCCGGGAATTCCAACTTGACAGGCTCCTCCACTTGCGGTTGTACAACTTCCGTTTCAACCTTATTTGTTGGCTCTTCAGCCACTACCTCTTCCTTAGGAGCGGGTTCTTCCTGAGGGATGTAGGTCGAGGTAGAAGTCGGTGCGGTTTCGGCCTTTTTCTTCTTGGATAGGCAGAAACCGATGCGGATGCCGCTCTCCCAAACAAAATTGTTCTTGTGCAGATATTCAGGAATCTTGTCCATGCGGCTGCCAGTGAGGTTGGTGAGGCCCGAATATATGCCCAAGCGGAGCCATGAGTTCAGCCGATAGCCAATCTGCAGGTCAGCGCCATAGCCGAGATGCAAGTCGGTAGAGTATTTTACCATATCCATAGCATTGGAAGCGGTGTGCAGGTTGGTTTTGGTCGACAGTGCATAGACGTGAGGCGAAACGGCGATGTCCCATCGGCTGTCGGCAGTGCGGTGGAAAAAACCGAGGATGTTGATGTTGAGTCTCGCCCCGAATTGTCCCATCCGCACTTTGCTCGTCATGTCGGAGTATGGCCAACTGGTCATCTCCAGCACACTGGCATTGTATCGCACGCCGTTGATGCCCAGCCAGTAGTTTTGCTCCACGCAGCATTCCTGCGCTGCAAGGGTCATCTTTCCGTACTTGGCTGACAGTTCTACCGAGAATATCGGATTGAAGCGATAGCCGCCGTAGGCTCCGGCAGACCATCCCACTCTTGTCTTGTCGTAGCCGAAACTGGAGAAGGTCGAGAAGCCGAAAGGCATACCGCCCTCGACGCCTACATACCAGCCTCGCGAGGCATTGGAGTCGGCCCTGTTTTCCGCGTGCGTATATAGAAAGGGGAGGCAGACAGCAAGGATAGCCAAAGGCAACCTTTTCTTTAGGAAATCACAATTAAGGATTGTTTTTCTTGTGGTCATATTCATGTTTGTTATCTATTTTTTTAAGTGTGCTACTTCGTGTTAGGTGTAACAAAAATAGAATTTAGCAACGACTTGTGCAAGCCGGAGTGCCTGACAAACAGTAAGTTTTGTTGATGCGGATAAAAATTGTTGTTTGTGCTATTGGTAAATTTGTTGATAGAGCAAATTTTTTGTTGATAGAGCAAATTCATGATGAGGTGCGATAAGACAAGACGGTGTCTTGGCAAAACGTTCAAGTAAACTTTTTGCACTATCTTTGCAGAAATTTTTTGATTATGATAGAAGACGGTATATTTAAGCGGACGGAATTGCTTGTTGGCGATGATGTGATGGATAGGATTGCTTCTGCGCGTGTCATTGTGTTTGGCGTTGGCGGCGTAGGGAGTTGGTGCGTGGAGAGTCTGGTGCGCTCCGGAATCAGCAACATTACTATTGTCGACTCCGACTGCGTGTGCATCACCAATATCAACCGGCAGTTGATGGCCACGACCAAGACTGTGGGACAGCCAAAGGTTGAGGTGCTCAAACAGCGTCTTCTGGAAATCAATCCGTGCGCCAATATAGACGCGCGACGGGAAATCTATTCGGAGGCTACTGCCGATTCGTTCCATCTCGAGACCTACGACTATGTGATTGATGCCATCGATAGCCTCGAAAACAAGGCGTCGCTGATACGCCGTGCCTGCCGTAGCGGTGCGCGGCTATACTCCTCGATGGGCGCTGCCCTAAAGATGGACCCTACAAAAATCGCAGTTGCAGAGTTCTGGAACGTAAGAGGATGCCCGCTGGCGGCGGCGCTGAGAAAGAAGTTCAAAAAGTCAAAACTATTCCCGTCGAAGAAATTTAAGTGCGTCTATAGCGAAGAGTTGTTGCAAAACCAAGGCTCGTGCGGCACTTGTGGCACAGCAGAATGCTTCTGCCGAAAGGCAGATGGTGTGACCGACGAGAACGATTGGCATGCAGCCAAGGTGCACACCAACGGCACGATGGCCCACATTACCGCCATTTTCGGTTTCACCCTCGCGGGACTCGTGATGGACGACATTTACCGCAAGTCCGAGACCTTGTAGGGCTCAGCCACGGCAGCGTGTGCCGCATTCTGCGCAATGGCACGTTGCTCTTCGGTGACGCCATTGGGAATATATGTGTTGCCAATCACCGATTTGCCGAATATTGCCTCAAACCAAGTGCATGCAGCGGTGTAGCGACCATAGGTGAGGTTTAGATGATAGCCGTCGCGGTTGAGCACATCGCCCATGACGGTGCGAGCATTTTGGATGGCAGTGCCCGCTGGGACAAGCACGTCAAACGGGTAGGAATACATCACGTCCTCCGTGGTTTGGATAATGTCGCTGTACATCTCCTCCTGCGAGCATCCGTAGTTCACAAATCCAGGGTGCGTAGAGTTGTTGGCGTATGCCCATGTGCTGTGGAAGATAAATTTAGTCTTGGCCTTTGTCTTGGTCCTTACATATTTCATCAGTTCGTCGAGAAACGGAGCATAGGTGAGCGGCATTCCCGACAAGTTGCTTGCCTGTTGAAACGAAATGTAGTCCCAATCCTCGTCGGCAAGTGCCGTAGGCAGGTTGTATTTCGGGGTGTTAGTCTTTATGCCATCTACCACTTTGCGGTATTCGTATTTGCTGAGACTGTCGGTGAGGAATTGCCAATGTTGCTCAAGCGAACAGCCGCCGTAGTAGAGGTTGCCAATCACCACATTGATGCTGTCGGCGTGAGCCAACTCCCACAAGTTTTGCTCGATGGCGTCCTGCGAGAAACTGTTGCCTATTGCGAGAATCTTGACCGTGGGTTTCTTCGCGTTGCGATTTTTCGCGAATGCCTCATTCGGGGCGATGACCATTGCCAACAGAGCGACGATGGCTACTATGCGGATTGCAAAGTTTCTGATTTTCATCTTCGTGAGTTTTTTAGGTTTTGTTGTTTAGACTATTGTTTTGTTGAAAGGTTTGCTTAATTTTGTCAAACCTACGATTTTTCACGAGTATAAAGATATAAAAAACAGTCCGTATATGAAAAATAAAATTCTATTGCTGATGGCTTGTTTCCTGAGTTTTTCCTCCGTTTGCCTTGAGGCGATGTTGAAGGTCGACGATTTGGCGGTGCGTGTCAACGGTCAGCGCGAATTCTCGTATAGCGACAAGCGTGCGGGATTTTTCTATGGCATGACCGGCGTGAACAATTGGAATGACGGCAATGCCGGATGGAACATTGAAGCGCGACGGGTGTTTACCGACTATGCGCTGTTTGTCGACGGCAAGGAACTTGACAGAACTACGGCTCCTGCAATTGTCTATCCCGACCGCATGGAGCGCAGTTATGCCAATGCAAAAGAAACATTTAGTCTGGCGGACAACAAAAAAGTGATTCTGCTCGCTGTCGATGCTTCAGCGGCAAAGACCATCAGTGTGCAACTCAATGGGGACTATCTGCCAGCGCTGCAAACCGTTGATGGAAAAGCCAAGGCAGCGCTCACATCGCATCAAGGCAAAACTCTTTGTGTGGTGGGGCTTGACGGCTCGCCAGTGACTACCGACAACCATAAAGTTACTGCAAACGCCTCGGCGGGCGGATTTGTTATAGCCTTTGGCTCAGCGGCAGATGTCGATGCTTTGGCAGCCGATGCCGTTGTCAATCACTCGTCGTGGTCGGCTCAGCGCAAAGCCCGCATCCAAGAGATGCTCGACAATACTCCGTTGACCACCAACAATCACCGCCTCGACAAGGCGCTGGCATGGCTATCTATCACTGCCGACGAACTCGTGACATGGCAGCACGGAGGGTGGGGCATCTATGCCGGCTTCCCGTGGTTTACCGACTTTTGGGGGCGTGACATGTTTATCGCGATGCCTGGCACAGTGCTTTGTAGCGGCAACTTCGACGTAGCGAAAAACATACTCCTATCGTTTGCAAAATATCAGGACACCGACAAGAAGTCGGAAACCTACGGCCGTGTGCCAAACCGGTTGAATCTTGACGGTATCCTCTATAACACCACCGACGGCACTCCTCGGTTTGTGATGCAGGTGCTTGACTACCTTAACTATACTGGTGACAAATCGTTTATCAAGTCAATCTACAAGAATGTGAAGATTGCCACCGATGCGTCAATCGACCTTTATACCGACGACAACGGCTATCTCACACACGCCGATGCCGACACATGGATGGACGCCAAGCGACAGAGCAAGTATCCGTGTTCGCCACGCGGCAACAGGGCGGTCGACATCCAGGCATTGTGGTATGAGCAACTTGTGGCGTCGGTTAAACTGGCGGAATACACAGGACATAAGAGTGACGCCAAGCGATGGCAAGTGATTGCCGACAAGTTGAAGGCAAACTTCAATCGCGATTTCGTGGTCGGCGGGCGGATTGTGGACCATCTCAACGAAGACGGCTCTGCCGACAGCCAGTTGCGCCCGAACACTATGTTTGCCTATGGACTGTTGGCTGACTGCCAATTGAAGCGCTCCGACATCAAGACCTTGTGGAGCAAACTTACATACCCGTGGGGCGTGTCGTCGCTCGACCAGATGGACGACCAGTTCCACCCTTACCACGAGCAGTGGCACCGCTATCACAAGGACGATGCGTACCACAACGGAACGGTGTGGCTGTGGCTTAATGGCATGGCGATGCAGCGGATGATTGAGTTTGACCAAGAGGATGAGGCATTCCGCCTGTTTGATAATATGGACCGTCAGGCCCTCGACGAGGGTGCCGTGGGCAGCCTCTCGGAGTGTGCTGACGCATGGTGCCGCCCTGGACAGACGTGGGCGCGCCGCTCGGGCACATTCCTCCAATCGTGGAGCAACTCCGAGCAGTTGCGCGTATGGAGCCAGTATTTCCTCGGTGTGCGCCCGTACTTGCTCGAAGGTAAGATCATCGTTGCGCCGCGGTTGCCGAGAGCCATTACGCGGGTTTCTACCGACGTGAATCTTGGTGACGGAAAGTTGACCTACGACTTTAGACGCACTGGCGATATGCATTATCTGATTTTGTCGTGGACAGGAAAAGAAAGTGTTGCGCTTAACCTCGACATTGAGGGGTATGCTAACTTCGTGCAGCAGATTAAGGCGGAGCAGAGGGTGATTGTAAAGTGGAACACATCGGCAATGACCGTTGATGTCAATGGAGCGAATGATGTGCGTTCCGTTGCTGCAGATGCAGCCAAGCAGCAGGCGCAGGCCGACAACGATGCCTTCTTCAACGGCATTGACTTTGCTCAGCCGTGTTATCGCGAGGACCTGAAGTCGATGTCGCGCTACTTCAATCCGCCGTTGGACTATTTTAGCGTGGAGTAGTAGTTTTGATTGAAACTAAAGAATGAAATTATACAAAAAAAGGAAATGATGAAGAATAAGTTTTCTGTAGTGTTTGATTTGCTGTTGTTGGCAGTGGGAGTGCTTTTTGTGGTGTTGTGGGCCAACGGCAAGGGTGTGTTTGATCTAGTGTCGATAGTTGTCGGCATCGTCATCATAGTGTTCAGCAGTTGGCTGTCGGTGGCATTGATTGCCAAGTTTAAGGATGGGCTGATACAACGCGGGGGACTCATCGGCGCAGGCGTCCCGTTGGTGTGCAGCCTTGCTTTGGGCATCGCTATGGTTGCGGCAAGCCAAGTGTTTGTTGGCATCTTCTCCTATCTTTCGGCTACGTTGCTGATAGTAGGTGCGTTGTATAAGTTCTGGGAAATCTTCTCGGTGCGGAAAACGGTTGTGCTGCCGTTCTGGGTGTTTATTATGCCAGCCATAGTGATGGTTTGCGGCATAGCCCTGTTCGCCATCGGCATACAAATTGTGCAGCAGTGGCTTGCGCTCATAGTAGGCGTGGCGTTTATAATATATGCGTTGCACTCGATTGTGGAATTAGTGCTCTATAAGCGACTGAAATCCCAAAGCAACAAGCGCAACGCTACTGATGTGAAGTTTGAAGAACTCCCCGACAAGGAGTAATGCTTCTGCCTACTGACGCAGACGGGTTTCTACATACGAAATAATCTGGTTGAGCACTTCCTCCTCCGGCAAGCGCGACGAGTCAATGCAGAGGTCGTAGGAGGATGAGTGTCCCCATTCCTTGTCGGTGTAGAAGTTGTAGTATTCCGCTCTCAACTTGTTGTTTTTCTTCGCTAGAGCCTTGGCGTCGTCGAGAGTCAGTCCCTCGATGCGGTTAACGATGCGCTCGGCGCAGGCATCTTGCGAAGCACTGATGAAGATGTTGATGCAGTAAGGATTGTTGCGGAGCAAGAAGTCGGCGCAGCGTCCCATAATCACGCACGATTCGCGCTCGGCGATTGTGCGGATGGTGTCGCAGATTGTTTTCTGCACGTTGTCGTAGTACGATGACACAGGGCTGGCAGTGAACGGCTGGATATAGAAGCCGAGGTTCATCGACAAGTTATTGATGTAGAACGATGGGAGTTTTTCGTCGTTTTTTTTGAACAACTCAGGGTTGGCGCCGATTTCCTTGGCAGCCTCAAAGAGGAGTTCTTTGTCGTAGAACTTGATGCCGAGGCGTTCAGCCAACTTCTTTCCGATAACGTGGCCGCCGCTGCCGAATTGGCGTCCAACGCTGATTACGTATTTTTTGCTTTCCATATTGTTCGGATTTTATTGTATCACAAAATTACATTTATTTTTTGTGTAAAAAAATAAGAGGAAACTCATTTCTGAATTTCCTCTGTCTTGGTGGCGGGAGCAGGATTCGAACCTACGACCTTTGGGTTATGAGCCCAACGAGCTACCTCTGCTCCATCCCGCGATGTTTCGTTTACGGGTGCAAAGGTAGTGACTTTTGTCTGCGATTCCAAATTTTTTGGCAACTTTTTTGCGGTAAATGTCGTCGGTTGTGTGCAAGTGGCTGGATTATAGTGCGTTCTGAGTAAAGAAAATTTTGGCGAGTTGTGCAAGCAAATGGCCAACGGCAAGACTTGTTGCCAAAGATGTTGCAATTTCGGCCGTGATTTTTTGCCATAATGAAATAATATGCTTAATTTCGCACATAAAATAGGAATTTGTGCAACCATAAGATAGTCAAGTTATATGGGTAATACAAGAGATAAGTTAATAGATATCGCAAGGCAGTTATTTGCCCATAAGGGTATTGAAAATACCACAATGAACGATATTGCCATAGCGGCCGAAAAGGGTCGTCGCACAATCTATACTTATTTCAAGAACAAACGCGACATCTACAATGCTGTAGTTGAGACAGAAAGCGACATTGTTATCGAAAAACTTGGCGAGATTGTCAACCTCCAGATTCCCCCCGACGAGAAATTGATGGAATTCATCTTCCAGCGTTTCGACGCAATGAAGGATCTTGTGCACCGCAACGGCTCTCTGCGCGCTGGATTTTTTCGCGACGTGAGAAAGGTGGAAAGGGCGAGGAAGTCGACAAGTCCGAAGGAGGTGCACATACTGGAGTCAATCCTGCAGGAGGGTGTCGACAAGGGGATGTTCAAAATTAAGCACGTTGACAAAACCGCAATGGTGATGCTCCTGTGTCTACAGGGTCTTGACGTGCCGTATATCCGTGACAATTTCAAGGACCTGGACATTGAGAAGGACAAACTCCGCGACTATTTGAGTGATTTTATATTCTCTGGCATAAAACAAAAATAACAAATAAAAATCTAATCTATGTTTATCAACGCAACCGGATTCTATATTCCCTCAACGAGGGTGCCCAACAGCCATTTCCTGGACCTCAACGGACTGACCGATGAATGGATTCGTCAGCGCACTGGCATCGAAACCCGCTCCAAGGCAGGGGAGGGCGAAAACCAGAACACAATGGGCATAAATGCCATCGACAATGCTATCGAGAAATTGCCTTACGATGTGAAGGATGTTGATTTGATTGTTTCGGCAGCCTATGCACCCTACGACACTGTTGCCACTACGGCTCATGTGGCTCAGCGCCACTACGGCATGACAGAAGCCCGTGCAGTTGCCGTTACGGCAGCGTGCTCGTCGTTTGTCAACGGTCTTGAGATTATAGAGGGCTATTTTGCAATGGGCAAGGCATCAAAGGCATTGATTGTTTGCTCGGAGCACAACACATACTACGCCAACGAGTGCGACAAGGCATGTGGTCACCTTTGGGGAGATGCCGCAGTGGCATACTTTCTGTCGAAGGACAAGGTTGCGGAGACCGACATGGAGATAAAAACAATTTATACCCACGGACTTGGACATTTGGGACAGGGCCCTGAGGGTGTGCGCCTGCGTCCGCATGAGGACGGCATTGCCATGCCACACGGCAGGGATGTGTTTGTGCACGGCTGCAAGTATTTGGTGAAAGGGCTCAATGTGGTTTCGAAAGCCAACGGCATCAAGACCACCGACCTTGACTACATAATCTGTCACCAAGGCAACAAGCGCATCGTGGTCAACATTGCCCACTTTTTGAAGTTGGACATTTCCCGCTTCCTCAACAATATAGAGGAGTTGGGCAACACTGGTTCGGCAAGTTGCGCACTGGTGTTCGCGCAAAACAGAGACCGATTTGAAAAAGGTCAGCGGATAGGTTTGGCTGTGTTTGGCGGAGGCTATTCGTGTGGCGCATTTTTAGTAGAAATATAGGAATTACTTTTATTAATTATATAAATATGAAATTATTGGAAGGAAAAGTCGCACTCATCACTGGTGCGGCAAGAGGTATCGGTAAGGCAATCGCCTTGAAGTTTGCTTCTGAAGGTTGCAACATTGCTTTCACCGACTTGGTAATCGACGAAAACGGAAAGAAGACAGAGGAAGAAATAGCAGCCCTTGGCGTTAAGGCAAAAGGATATGCTTCTAACGCTGCTGATTTTGAGGCTTGCCACAAGGTGGTAGAAGAAGTTGTTGCTGACTTTGGCCGTATCGACGTGCTCGTAAACAATGCCGGCATCACAAAGGACGGCTTGATGATGCGTATGTCGGAGGCTCAATGGGACGCTGTTATCGGTGTTAACTTGAAGTCTGCGTTCAACTTCGTACACGCTGTAACACCAGTTATGATGCGTCAGCGCACAGGTTCAATCATCAACATGGCATCGGTTGTAGGTGTTCACGGCAACGCTGGTCAGGCAAACTACTCTGCATCGAAGGCCGGTATGATTGGCTTGGCAAAGTCTGTTGCTCAGGAACTCGGTTCACGTGGCATCCGCGCCAATGCAATCGCTCCTGGTTTCATCATCACCGACATGACTGCAAAGTTGTCGGACGAAATTAAGGAAGAATGGTGCAAGAAAATTCCGTTGCGTCGCGGCGGTACACCAGAAGATGTTGCAAACATCGCTACATTCCTTGCTTCTGACATGTCGTCGTACGTATCAGGACAGGTTATCCAAGTTGACGGCGGTATGAACATGTAACCACCGACATTCGGAAAAATAAAAGCGGGGCTTGAAACCATCGGTTTCAAGCCCCGCTTCATTTAGTTCTTTGTTTACTTTTTGTCCTCAATCCATTTGCGGGCATTAACGAATGCTTCAATCCAAGGAGTAACCTCGTCCTTGTGTTTGCGGCTCTCTGGGTAGAATCCGCATTGCCAAGGGAAGATGGCGCGCTCCAAGTGAGGCATCATTGCCAAGTGGCGTCCGTCGGCTGAGGCTATACCTGCCACTGCTTTAGGGGAGCCGTTAGGGTTGGCTGGATATGCGTTGTAGGCGTACTGAGCAACCACGTTGTAGTTTTCTACGCCTTCAGGCAAGTTGAACTTACCTTCGCCGTGTGCCACCCAAATACCGAGTTTAGAGCCAGAGAGTGAGCCGAACATCACGGAATTGTTTTCTGGAATCTTGACGCCCAGGAACTGCGACTCAAACTTGTGCGAAATGTTGTGCTCCATTGTTGCCTTCTGTTTGAATTCAGGATTGATGAGGTTGAGTTCTATCATCAACTGGCAACCATTGCATATGCCGAGGCTGAGAGTGTCCTGACGGGCATAGAAGCGCTGAAGTGCTGCCTTTGCTTTCTCGTTCCATACGAAGCCGCCAGCCCAGCCCTTTGCTGAGCCGAGAACGTCGGAGTTGGAGAAGCCGCCGCAGAACACAATCATGTTCACATCTTCGAGAGTCTCGCGACCCGACATAAGGTCGGTCATGTGCACGTCCTTCACGTCGAAGCCGGCCAAATAGAGCGAGTATGCCATTTCGCGGTCGCCGTTCACGCCTTTCTCGCGGATGATGGCAGCCTTGATGCCCGACGGAGTGCGGCGGTTTCCGCTCAAGCCGTAGGACTCGAGTGTGCCTTTGAAACCCTTAGGCAACTTGTAGCGAATCGGCTGCTTCGAGTAGTTCTTGTAGCGCTTGAGTGCGCAAGGCTTGCCGCTCTGCTTCTGGTCGAGAAGCCACGACGACTTGAACCAAAGGTCGCGGAGATAGTCGATAGCGAAGAGATAGTCCTTGCCGTCGTTGCTTACGTAGACGAAACGCTCGTCGCACACGCTACCCAGAGCAATGTGGTTCACGCCCTCGAGCGCTGCCTCTACAGCCTTGAGTTTGCGGTTCTCCACTTGGATAACCACAGCATTGTTTTCAGCGAAGAGCACCTTAACGATGTCCTTCTCCTTGAATCCGTCGAGGTCGATTTTCAAACCACCCTTAGTGTTGGCGAAAGTCATCTCAAGCAGCGTAGTAATCAAACCACCGGCAGAAACGTCGTGCATAGCAATGGCATTGCCCGCGTTCACGATGCTTTGCACAGCGTTGAACGCCTTGGTAAAATAGTCAGGCGAAGCAATGCGAGGCACGTCGTCGCCCACGCAGTTGAGGCTCTGCGCTAATGCCGAGCCGCCAAGAGCGAGAGGAGAGTTACTGAAGTCGATATAGATAAGAGTTGATTTCTTGTTTTGCACAACAGGCGAAACAACCTTCTTTACGTCGGAAACCTCACCAGCAGCAGAGATAATCACTGTGCCAGGAGCCATAACCTTTTTCTTTCCGTATTTCTGAGTCATCGAAAGGCTGTCCTTGCCAGTAGGGATGTTGATGCCAAGTTTGCATGCAAAGTCGCTGCAGGCTTCAACTGCCTTGTAGAGGGCAGCGTCCTCACCAGCGTTGCGGCATGGCCACATCCAGTTGGCGCTGAGCGAAACGCCCTTGAGTCCGTCGGACAGAGGAGCGCCCACAATGTTGGTCAATGCCTCGGCGATTGATGCAACTGAGCCCTGTGCAGAATCAGCAAGTGCGATTTGAGGAGCATGACCGATGGAAGTGGCTATACCCTTCGTGCCTGTATAGTCGAGAGCCACAACGCCGCAGTCGCTGAGAGGCAACTGCACCTCGCCCTGGCATTGCTGACGTGCAACCTTGCCAGTCACAGAGCGGTCAACCTTGTTGGTGAGCCAGTCCTTACAAGCCACTGCTTCGAGTTGAAGCACTGTCTCCACGTAGGAAGCCACATCGGCAGCTTTGTAACTTGCCGATTTGAGGCTGCGCTCAACCGTCGAGTCGGTCATATATGTCTTTGGTGAACTGCCGAACATATCGTCCATAGCGAGGTCGATAGGGCAGACACCATCTTTCTGTTCAAACACAAAACGATGGTCGTCGGTAGTTTCGCCGACAACGTAGAATGGAGCACGCTCGCGCTCAGCGATGGTGCGAATCCACTCGATGTCCTTCTTTTCTACAACCATACCCATGCGCTCTTGCGACTCGTTGCCGATGATTTCCTTCGACGACAATGTAGGGTCGCCAACTGGAAGAGCATCAATGTCGATGTGGCCGCCAGTAGCCTCCACGAGTTCCGACAGAGCGTTGAGGTGTCCGCCTGCACCGTGGTCGTGGATAGAGATAATAGGGTTGGTATCTGCTTCGGCCAATGCGCGAATCACGTTGGAAACACGCTTCTGCATTTCTGGGTTGGCACGCTGCACGGCATTGAGTTCGATGGAGTTGTCATATTGTCCGGTGTTGACCGACGACACAGCGCCGCCGCCCATACCGATGCGGTAGTTATCGCCACCCATTAGCACCACACTTTCGTGAGGCTTAGGCTCGCCCTTGATGGCATCGCGCTTTGCAGCGAAGCCTACACCACCGGCAAGCATGATAACCTTGTCGTAGGCAAACTCCTCGCCATTCTCCTTATGCTCGAACGTAAGCACTGAGCCGCAGATGAGCGGCTGGCCGAACTTGTTACCGAAGTCGGAGGCGCCATTTGATGCCTTGATGAGGATTTCTTCGGGAGTTTGGTAGAGCCATTTGCGTGGCGCCATTGCCGAAGTTTCCCATTTGCGTCCCTCTTGTGTGCGCGGATAGGAAGTCATGTAGACCGCAGTACCGGCGATTGGCAAACTTGCCTTGCCGCCGCCGAGACGGTCGCGGATTTCACCGCCAGTACCAGTTGCAGCACCATTGAACGGTTCTACAGTGGTAGGGAAGTTGTGGGTTTCGGCCTTGAGCGAAATTACGGTCTCGATGTCCTTGATTTGGAAGAAGTCGGGGCCTTGCGGATTCTTAGGCGCAAATTGTTGGATTACAGGTCCCTCGACAAACGCAACGTTGTCCTTGTAGGCAGAAACCAGTTTGTTAGGGTTTTCCTGTGATGTCTTTTTGATTAGTTTAAAAAGAGAAGACGGTTTCTCTTGGCCATCGATGATAAACACACCGTTGAAGATTTTGTGGCGGCAGTGTTCTGAATTGACCTGTGAGAAACCGAATACCTCGCTGTCGGTGAGCGGACGGTTGAGTTTAGTGCTGAGCGACTTCAAATAGTCGACTTCTTCTGGACTCAGTGCCAAACCTTCCTGCTCGTTATAAGCCTCGATGTCGGAAATGTAAACAATCGGGTCTGGCTGTTTTATGATTTCGAAGATGTCGGCGCCGAGGTTGGTGTAGAGGCGCTGGAGCATCTTGTCGAATGTTGGATTTTTTGCTTTGGTAGGGAAAAACTCTTCGATGCGCGTCACGCCTTTCAAACCCATGTTTTGGGTGATTTCCACTGCATTGGTGCTCCAAGGCGTGATCATCTCGCGGCGAGGACCTACAAATTTGCCTTCAACGGTTGTGGCATCGAGCAATGCTGCGTCGTTGAATAGCCATCTGAATTTTTCAATCTCGCTGTTTTCTAACTTGTGGTCGGTTTCGACGGCGATTATCGAGCCCGACACATTTTTGAAGAAACTAATCATATTTTCTGAATAGGGAATTGGTTTAATTCGTGTGCAAAATTAATGAAATTAGACAACATACGGGAACTAAACTCTTGGAATGTGGAGAAAAATTATTCATTTTCAGTTAAAAGACGTAACTTTGCATAGCGTAAAGCAGAAAAAGGAATCAAATGGCTACAATATTAAATATAGAAACATCAACCGATGTGTGCTCGGTGTGCCTATCTCAGGACGGCGAGATGAAGTTTCACGATGCTGACTACAAGGGGCGCAACCACGCCTCTGTGCTTGGCGGATTTGTCAAGAACGCACTCGACTATGCTGCGCAGTGCGAAATGAAACTTGACGCTGTGGCGGTGAGCATCGGCCCGGGCTCCTACACGGGGCTCCGCATCGGGCTGTCGGAGGCAAAGGGTTTGTGCTTCGGCCTCGACGTTCCGCTGATTGGCGTCAACACCCTCAAGTTGCTCAGCGTTGCGGTGATGTTTTCTAAAAATATTGGCCCCGACGACTATTTTGTGCCAATGATTGATGCTCGAAGGATGGAGGTGTTTACCGCCGTCTACGACCTTGCTCTCAATGAGGTGCTGCCCAACCAGGCGATGATTCTCGACGAGAACTCGTTTAAGGAGCAGTTGGCGTCGCGCAAGTTGCACTTTATGGGTAACGGAGCCGACAAGGCGTCGGAGGTGATTAAGAGCGACAACGCAGAGTTTACGCTCGGCGTGCGCCCGAATGCCGTCGACATGATAGCCCTGTCGGAGAAAGCGTTCCGAGAGAAGGATTTCCTCGATCTTGCTTATTCTACGCCTAATTACATCAAGAAATTTCATACAACAACGCCGAAGAAGAACATTCTTGGCTGAAATCATCAATAAGAAAGACCAATATGTTGGAATATAATACGAAAAAAGAAAAATTGGTATTGCCTGAATATGGACGCAACGTACAGCAGATGGTAGACTATTGCATGACGATTGCCGACCGCGAGGAACGCAACCGCTGCGCCACAGCCATTATCGCCATCATGAGTAACTTGTTTTCCAGTCAGGCCGATGTCGATGATTTCAACAAGATGCTTTGGAATCAGTTGGCAATCATGTCGGACTTCAAGTTGGACATCGACTATCCTTGCGAGGTTATCAAGCCTGAAAATCTCCACTCGAAGCCGGATAAAGTGCCTTACAAACTCACGC
>CAVEIP010000048.1:0-16313 GCA_963615935.1 [Ruminococcus] lactaris
ACAAAAGGAGTTTCCTCATTCGTTAATACGCTATAAGCGTTATATGTTAATCGTTCTTGGTCGTTGGCAAATCTTCATATCTTCTCTTAGGAGATGCGAATTTACGAAAAAATTCACAAACCAAAGGTAAGAAATTTTTATGTTATTCGGCACTTCTCCGCAAAGGTAAAACACTACGTGTGCAATATTCGTGCACGAATATATTAATTATATCAAAGTCGAGAGAATTTTCTCACAGCACGCCACTGATATTGACTGAGAAGTTTTCTCGATACGGGAACTTTTCGCAGCCGATGTAGAGAGTGTCGAAGGCGTCGGTGCCGTCGGTGCGGTGCTCGAGGAGGTCTTCTTCGCTTTCGGCGAGTTTCTCGCCAGCCTTGTCTTTGCGAAAGCCGTTGCGGCCGCGGCTGACGCCTGCCGACTGGATGGCGAGGATGAGGTCGTCGTTGTTCTGGCGGTTGAAGAACGGCATCAGGCGCTGCTTGCCGGCGAAGCCCTGGTTGATGAGCAGGTATTTCTCATCGTGCCGCATGGGGTTGCCGATGTAGACTGCCTCGACCGTCCACCCGTGGCGCTCAAACTCGTGGACCACCACCCATCGGAAGTCCTGCTCGTTGACGGCATAGTTCGACCCGAGCGCCGTGGCGTCGTAGTAGAACACAACCGTCTTGCAGCGGTGCTCCGCATAGTAGCGGCAGAAGTCGTCGACGAGTGCCGGAATCTTCCGCTCGAACTTGACGTAGAACGACTTGATAACGTTCAGCCGTCGCCCGTCGGTCTGCCCCGCCACAATCCAGTTGATGTTGGCATTATAGTCCATACCGATGCAAATCGGAGCCAAAGGATTCACATCTGCATCGCTCCGAGAGGTAAGCGGTAAGGGGCAAGAGGTAAGAGAACCAGTGTCGGTGAAATCATGGAATTTCTCATCAAGGAATTCAAAATTACTTGCATCATACTTGTGCGCCTCACGCATCGAGGAATAGAAGCCATCCTTTGCGATTCCGATCCGCTGACAAAGGATAGAGGTTTGGAACGTCAAAGGAGTCAAATCGCGCTTCATCTGCTTGATGTAGTTCTCGCCGAGGAGCTGCAGGTTTTCGATTGACGAGTATTCCCGATAGTAGACAGCCACCGAGCGCATCTGGTTGAGCGCTCGGTCGAGGCGCTTGAGCCGCCCCTTCAGGTATGGCGGCACGTTGCCTTTGGCTTTTCGGATGCGGTCCTTGACCCGCCAAATCTCATAGACCGTTCCCTCGATGGTGGAGATAAGTTCGGGGTCCATCTTGTCGCGATAGTGCAAGAACCACGACCCGCGCTGCGTCTGCGGCATGTCCGACAGAATCATGATGGAGTGGTTGAACGAGTGCGCGCCGAAGTGGCTCTTGATGCCGCCGTTGGCAGGCAGCGTTTCGTCCTTGAGTTTCTGATAGTCGATGAACTTCGCTTCGTCGACCAAGAGCCACGACAGCGTGAGCGAGTTTGACGAGCCCGGACGGTCCTGCGAGATGATGACCGCACACGAGCCGTTGTAGAACGATATGACGTGTTCATAGTCGTTCGGCTCGATGATGGGGCGCTTGAACGACTTCGGCGGACGGCGGCCAACGACATAGTGCACCCCATTGATAAAGCCCCATCGCTTCCAGGCTGCGAGCAGCCCCGGGAGCGTGTTGGTCAGGCCGTGCTTGAACGTAGGCACCACGATGCCGCCCGTGGAGCCCGGCATCCGCTGCATGTTGCGCAAAGCAAACGGCGCGGCGATGCTGTCGGTCTTGCCCGTGCGTCGTCCCGCCACAATAACAGTGGTGTTCGCAGCAATTAACTGCGTTAATCGTTGCGGATTGTTAAAATAAACCTGTTTATTGTCCATCGGCAGTTGGTTGGTTTGCGTTCAGCGGAAACAGTTCCGAAAACTCGAGGTCGGCTTCCTCGAAGTCCACATCCTCGATGTCGAGAGTTTCGGCGCGGTATTTCTGAATCATTGCAGAAATCTTCTCCTGAATGTTCGGGATGGGCTTGATGCCGAGCACCGACGGGTCGGACGTGGCAGTGAACGGCTGAACCACAATCATCTCGTAAGGCATCTGCTGCTCATCCTCAAGGTCCACGCGGTTGTACTTCGCATACGATGCCGCCGCGCGCTCCATCGTCTTCGTGTCCTTGCGCTTCTCCGCCATCTTGTAGGTGTTGATGATCATCTCGTTGAAGCGCCAGCGGTGGAAGTCGCGGCTTGCCGTGGCGAGCAGCGGCAACAACGTCTTGACCACAGCGAGGTCGGAGTACGCAGTCACCTTCGACACCTCGTGGCGCTGCAGCAGTTCGGCGACGAACTCGCGGTCAGTGCCATCGGGATTGGAGATGAACCAGTTGTACATCTCCCGCACACGAAGCACCTTATCCGCAACGTTTTGAGGATAACGCTGCCGCAGGTCGTCTTCCTTGGTGAAGAGGTCGGTGCGGCAAACATCAAGTGCAGACGGCGTGCTCATTCGTCATCCTCCATGTCGAGCAGATTGCGGTGGGCATTCTCGATGGCTAGCGGCGAGCCTACCTGAGCGAGCATCATCTCCTGCGAGTGGAGCTTCACCTTCGAGGCAGCCTTGCCGCGGCGGTAAGCCTTGCTAACGTCGCTTGTGCGGTCGGCGATATCGTCGCGCAGCACATCGGCAGGGATGTCGAGAATCACAGCCATGTCAGATATTTTCAGATAAATCGACGCAAACTTCTCGATTTGCGTCAATGCGTTGTCGGAGTATGTCATTGAGCGGAACAGAGTGGTTGGTTATCAAATCAGTTACTTGCGCATAGAGCGAGGCGAAAATCTGCGGGTCGGTGCTTACGAATGCCGACTCGGCACGATTGCCTCGGGTGAGGTTTTGGGAGGTGACTACCGAAATCGTGTCGCCCCTCTCCGACCGCACCAGCAGAATCTTCGAGTGGTTGTCAGCAAGGTAGGTACGGGCTATAACCTGGGTTATGAACGCCCACAACTTGATGGTCTTGTTCGTGGCCTTGAGGTCGAGCACCAGATTGATGCGGGATACCTCGCGGTCCTTGCAGATGAAGAAAAGGCGGCGGAGAAACTCCTCGGAGATGGAGAACGACGTCTGCCATATCTCAGCCCTACCCACCTGCGAGAGAATCCAATCGAGCACGTCGGCAACCTGCACCGCATTGGAGAGGTACGCCTGATTTGGCGCCTCGGCAAGCGGCCGTAGAATGTCGGAGATTGAGGCAGTGCGTTTCATAAAAAATGGTCGTATTCATCCCAGTTCTTGTGCATCTTCTTGTCGAGGGCGATAAGTTCCTTTAGGAACGGATATCGCTCGGAGTCGGGGCAGACTGCATCCTCGAGCGATAGCGACCGCAGCTTCAGATGCAGTTCGCGCATACGTTGCAGCAGCGAGAGGTTTTCCACATACTTCGCCTTGATTTCATCAGGCAAAGAATCGTGGTCGTCACGTTTTCCTTTTGCCTTTGCGGTTGGTTCTTTCTCAAGTTCGTGCTCCTCGGCGATTTGGTCGACCTGCGACTGCATCTCCTCGACCTGCGCATGAGTGAGCGCCTGTACGCGGAAGTTGTAGTACTTCTGCAGCTGGTATTCGATGACGTCGGCCTTTTGCTGAGGGTTGGTCACGATGTTGCGGTAGAGCACCTGATTGCCCGAGAGCTTGAGCAGATAGAGAGCGCCGACTGAGTAGTCGCGCTCCTCTTCGGGCGTCTCGAGCCATTGCTTTAAGAGTTCAGTGAATTTGTTATCCATATTTCAAAGTTTGTTGTTGATGCCAGCGAAGAAGATGCAGTTCTTGCCGAGCGAAACGAGCAGGTTCTGCATGGAGACGAGCGTCTGCCCTGTGGTGACGAAATCGTCGAACACGATGACGTTACGCTGCGGCGGTATGTTGTTGGCAGTAAACACCGTGCCGACACGATGCTTCGAGGGTGCTAAAGCACAATCCTCGAAAAACTGCAGACCGATGTTTGCCGCAATCCTTTCGGCGATCATCGTGGCAAAGTTCCGCACCTTGTGCCGGCGCTTAGGTGTGGTGACAACGGCATAGTCATCGGCAGAAAGGAATCTTCCGAGTACCGACTGAATCAGCGGCGAGATGTTGTCGGCGAAATAAGCCACCATCTCGTCGTCGGCCTTGATGTCGGTGAGCGTCCGCCCATAGACAGACTTCTTCCAAAGAGTGATGAAGAACACACCGCCGCGGTTGGTGATTTTAATTCGGCTCGGAGCAAAGTCGCACCGCGCTTCCACAACGTCGAGTTGCTTCCACGCCTTGCGTTTCTTTTCCTCGAAGATGTCCTTTACCGGCTCCTGCGAAACAGCAGAAACGCCAAGTTCGGGCACTTCAAGAGAAGGGACGGGAATGTGGTCAAGCATCTCGCCCAGGTCTATCGCACCCGGCTTGGCGTGTTTCATAACGGGTTATCGTTGGGAGTTAGACGGTAGTTCCCGAGCAGTCGATGTCGCCGTCCTCAGTCTCGATAGTGCCCACATAGAAGGGCGCCGGCACTTCATCGGTGGCTTCGACGCTGATGGTGGTAGAGGTCGAGCCTGTAGCGCCCTGACCGAGGTCCTGCGCAACCATCGACTTTGTCGACCACTTGTCGTTGCCGAGCACACGGTGCTTGCCGCGCATGTCTTCCACGATGAACACGTTGTCGGAGTTGTTGATGTAGGCGGCGGCAGCCGACGCCTCCTCTCCGACCCCGGGGTGAACGGCAGTCAACTTGTTGAGCTGGGTCTGGCTCGGGAGTTCACCCTGCGCCTCCGACGTCAGCTGCGACTTGTCGGGAAGGATGTCGATGTACTTCCACTTCTGGTCGGCGGCGAGAGTGAACGAGCCCGAGAGCACGGCCGAAGTGACCCGTCCGTTGTCGTCGCGGGGCAACGACGGGTACGCAACGATGGCGCTCTTGGCGAGGTAGTAGATGCGGCGCTTCACGCCTGGGAGCTCGGGAGTGCCTTGGCACCACGCGAGCGATTTCTGTATTGAGGAGCAAGTTTTAGTAGCCATAATGCAATTTCAATTTAGGGGTTATACAGTCTTGTCGGCCATCTCCACAACCATCAGGCGGCGCTTGTCGATGCTTTCGAACTGCACGCCGAAGAAGATGGTGGCGATGTAAGTGAGCAGGAACGGCTCATATTCCTTGACCATCACGTTCTCCATGTCGCCCATCTGGTCGAAGCCCACGAGCATATTGCTCTTAGGCGACACGTGGATATACTTCGACGAGGCTTTGTTGTAGAGCGGAGCGAAGATTAGCTTGCCGCCCGAGCCTTCGACGGACTGCTGACCGTACTGGGTGTTATACGGGATGCCGCCGTGGGTGAGCAGATATCCTTCGTTGTACTTGTCGAGGAAGTCCTGCGAGCAGTAGAGGTAGCAGTCCTGCGCACGAAGGCGCGGGTCAAGGTTCCACATTATCTGCTTCGCCACGTCGACAGCGTTGGCGGCAGTGATTTCCTCGGTGAGTTTCATATAGTTGCCGTTGGCAGAAGAGATGTTGTTGTCGGCGACTTCCTGTTTGGTGATAGTGTCGAAGCCTGTGAAGAGTTCGCCGGTGGTTGTGCCGTTGGCGTTGCGCTCGGCATTCCAGATGGCGTCGTTGAGATGCTCGGAGAGGTTCTTCGCTATGAGGCTGAGCACATGCAGTGCTGTCGGAGTCTGCATCTGTCCGTCGCCCTTGGTGGCTCCCGTGCCGAGCACTGTCGAGATGGCGGTGTTCGGCTCGAAACGGGTAACGACCTTACCGAAATGGGTGCTGAGTGTGCGGAAGTCGATATTAAGGTCGTAGTCGGTCGACACCTTGGCGTTGTAGGGCACGAACTGTGCGTCGCCGGTGAGGTTGCCCACTCGCTCCTGATAGCGGATGCCTGGGCGGGCGGTCATATACTTGAGTGTGTCCTCAATGCCGATGATTGGCAGCATGAGGAGGTCCTTGCGGTATTTCACTGCGGCTTCCTGGAACGACTCGAGCGTCCAGGTAAATTGACCGGAATTGTTGTTGCGGTAGGTTGACATATACTTTTGCGGATTTGGTGTTAGCGGAGTGCATTGAAGAGAGTCTTTGCCGAATTGTAGGCGTCGCAGTATTGCTCGACGGCGCTTTTGGGTTCAGCGGAGGGCTTTGCCGTGTCGTCGACAACGGCTGTGGTGGAGTCTGCCGGAGCTGACTTGAGTGATTCGAACAGGGTCTTCAGTTCGGCGATGGCGGCAGTTTTGGCGGCAAGCTCTGCCTCGATGGCTGTGAGCTGCGAGTCGGTAAGTGAGGCGTTGCCGTCGGTGATGGCGATGCTCTCAATCTGGAGCAGAGCGCAGAGGGATTTGAACACTTTATTCATTGGTGGATTTGGTTTGGGTTTGGCTTTGTTTGTGAACATGGCGGCGAGTCGGTCGAAGAAGCGCATGAATGTGTCGCTGCTTTCCACAGCGACATTAGGCAGCGGCATGCCGGCAGCAACCATTGCCGACGCTGTGGCTTCGTTGAGTCTGGGGGCTTCCTCCCCGTCGAGCTCGGTGACTTCGTCGACGAAGCCCCACTCGAGGGCTTCCTTGGCGGAGAGCCATCCGCCGGAGCGCATAAGGTCGAGCAGCTTGTCGGTCGACTTGCTGCATTTGGCGGCATACATCTGCGCGACATTGAGGTCGAGCTTGTCGAGGTCGGCAACGGCTTTTTGGCAGTCGGCAATGAGGGTGCGGAACTGGTCGGCATTGAGCGAGCCCCACTCGAAGAACTCCTGCGAGCATTTGTGCACGAGGTACATGGCGTTACGGTCCATCGAGATGTGCGCTGCCCCGAGCGATGCGATGGTGGCAGCCGATGCGTTCATACCCACGAAATGCACCGACACAGCGCCGTGATTGCGGAACGCTGCAGCGATGGAGAGTGCCGATGCGAGCGAGCCACCGAGCGAATCGATGAGCACGGCTACGTCCTTGCCGTCGTTCTTGGCGAGGACGTAGTCGACATAGTTGCGGTCAAAGTCGGCACCGCCGACTATTCCCTTGAGATGCAGGTTGTATTTGGTTTGTGGCATACATTCAAAGATTTATCTGCCACGAAATTACATGATATGTTATACAAGATAAAAGACACGCTATTTGGATAAAAATTAGTAACTTTGAATTTGATTATGAATAAAACATACAACATATATTGTGACGAAAGTTGTCACATAGAACATGACCACAAAGATTTTATGTTTTTGGGGTCTATCAGTTGTGCCTATCCGCAAGTGCGTCGGCACACCAAGCGTATTGATGAACTAAAAAAACTCCATAATTTCTACGCAGAAATAAAATGGAGTAATGTATCAAACTCAAAGACAAGGTTCTATCTTGATTTAGTTGATTATTTTTTCGATACGGATTTACGATTCAGAGCTATTGGTATTAAGAAATCACAAATTAAATGTGATGAGGTAACATCATCCTATGATGATTTCTACTACAAAATGTATTACCAATTACTTAATTATAAGATTGATACATTAGACCACTACAATGTATATCTTGATATTAAGGATACTTTAAGCGCAGTCAAAGTAAGACGTCTTAAAGATATTTTGAATGTAAAATATGGAGTATTCCGTAATGTTCAAAACATTTGTTCTCATGAAAGTCTGTTGATGCAACTCACTGATTTTATAATGGGGGCTATTGCCTATCATAATAACGACAAGAATCACGCGAATAAAGCCAAGGTGGCGATAATAGAGCGTATTAAAAAACACTTGCAAATAGACTCCTTGGATGCAACCAATTATTCTTCTAAACTGAATTTGTTTTTTATAACTCTTCGCTGACCTATGCCTTTAAATCTAACAAAGAAATACAACGATTTGCTTGATTTATTGGGCATGTCTGAGCGACAACGCACCGACTCACTGCGTGGAATTTTCAATCGCGATATTGAAAATAATTCAGCTTTCACATTTAACGGAAAGCCGATATTTCCCACTCCTAACGAAGATGGGAAAGTAGCAATGGAAAATCTTTTCAACCATCTAACGAGAAAAGAGGTTGATAAAGAAATTCATCATAGAGAATTTGATATGGGTCGTGCACAACGCTTACATTGGATTAGGCATCATGTGGAGCGACGTAAGAAAGACAACATGCTTTATTTTTCCGTTTCAGAGCCGAAAAGTAACAGGACTTACATATACGACATTGATGAGAAATATGTGATTGTGCTTGAACCGAGAAGAAATGGTACTGCTTATTATTTGCTTACAGCGTATCATCTCGAGGGTAAAGATGCAGCAAGAAATAAGATTATAAGTAAGTATAAGCGCCGCAGATTACCTGAACTCCTATAAAAAGCAAAAAACGCAGAGCTTCAAGGCTTGCGTTCTTCGATTTCCTTTCCTCAAATGAGGAATGAACTCATTTGCAAATGTAGTTATAATTTTTTAATTGACAAATTTTTCTGATGTTTTTAAAGAAAAATAGCTAACCTTGCAACACCAAAGTGCCGGTATTGACTTTAGGCTCAATGCCAACACTATAAAAAGGGAAAAAGAGGTCGTACATTCGCTGTACGACCTCGATTTTTTTAGCAAAAGCCGCCCTTTTTGGGGGCGGCCCTTGCCGTTGTGGGCTTGGCGGTTAGAGATAGCGGAAAACGTAGCCGTCCTCGAAGTCGTAGTCATAGTTGAACAAATCGCGAGCGAATTTGTCGTAGTCGAAGTAGTATTCCAAATCGCCCAATTTCGAGAGGTCATAGCAATCGTTCACGATGTTCCTAGCGAAGTCCTCCTCGTCTTCCCATTTGCCCTGATAAGCTTCTTCGAAGTTATCGAGATAGTCGCATCCGCGGCAGTCGATGAAGGCGTCCACGGCATCTTTCTCATAGTCGTCGCACAGCTCCTTGTACTTGAGGACTGCCTCGAAGCTGTCTTCGTCGAAGCCGGATTCGCTGTACAGCTCCTCTGGAAAGTTCGCGTAGTCCTGGAACATCAGTTCGGGATCATCCTCGTCGCAGTGAAGCACATTGCAGAATTCAATAAAGAAGTCGTAGTCGCCAAACGTAGAGAGGTCAAGCCACATTCCCTGTAGGCTGCCGCTGTTGTATTTGGCATAAGTGCCGCAGTAAATCGCGGGAGTGCCGTCGTCTGGGGAGCAAGAGTGGAATCGGAAAAATCCTTCGAGTTCGTCTGCATTGTAGCCGAGTTCATCAAGACGGGCGAGTTCTTTCTCACCGATGTTCAAAGTTCCGAATTGAAGTTGTAGTTCCATAATCGTAAAAATTTAAAAATGAATAATATGTCTGTTCTGCGTAAAAGGCTTATCCTTTTACACTGCCCCAAAATTGACGCTGGGCGGATTCCATAAGGCAAGGATGATTGCCACATTTTTCGCAGGAAAATGCGGAGGAACACGGAGTGCACACCTGTCCTTGACGTTCCGAACGGCGTCTATAATTTTGCGGCGTAAAAGGGAGAGCATTTCGTGGAGCGGACATTCAATTTCGATTTGCATTGATGACGATATGGAACAAAAAAACGGAGATGAGAGAACTGTCTATAGGTGAGTAAGGGCTTGCCTCTCCTATTCTAACTCGGCTATACTGCAGACAAACTCAATCCGAATACCACGGCTGTGCGCCCAAACGGCGGCAATCCCTACCTATCACGGCGGCATCTTCGCCATAGTGCATACAGCACAAACTGTGGATTGACCCGCATTCGCTGGCGACTACACCGCAGACATTCTGCATGCGCTCCAAAGCATCGAGGATGCTCCCCGCAGCAGAACTGCGTGAACTGTGCTGTACAACGGAATCCACGAAGGCAGAGCAGAGCAATCCAAGCACTGGGAGCATAGCGACAACTATACCTACTGATGCCGCGGACAGCATCACCGACGCAACTATCCCGATAAATCTAGGGCAAACGGGGACGAGGAGCGGAGCCAAGGAACACTGTGCTATGACCGATTACCGCTGAAAAAGGCGATTTGGAAAACCACTTGCCGATAGGCATGACCACGACGCAGAGGACGGCTGTCAGCTATCTCTCCGCCAAGCCCATTACGGAAAGCGACCGCCCATCCTCACGGACAGGCGGCCACAACATTGGATCTATTGACCTATGAGGGGATTTAACATTCCAATATTAACGAATACACTTTACTAATGACTTTATTGCGGTATGGGTGATTTCATATTCAAAGCCTCCGCTGTCGCCGTCGGGAGCGCCGAAGACTATCGACATCTTCACTTGCGGATACGGCTGCTCGGCTGCCCCGATGAGGAACGACTGGCTGTTGGCGTCAGTGACCACGAAGGCCACATGGCGGCGAATGGGCAACAGGTCACCGCTGAGAAACTTCAGAGTGGCTGTGTCAGTGCGGTTGCCGTTGTCGTTCTCTGTGACGCACTCGCACTCTGGCTCATCGAAAAACTCTACGGCATGGCGTTCCGTCAGGATCGGCACTGGTGTTCCTACAATGCCATGCAGTGCGGCGTCGGGAATAAGTTTTTCGCATTCCACCCACTCGATGGAGCAGATGCCGGGGAGTATTTGTTTGGTTGTTCTCATATCAATAGCGGTTTTAAGCGGAAAAACGGAATATGCGGAACGGGCGGAAACCGTCAAAAACGTGTGGCGAAAATCAACAAGAAAAATCATGATTTTTTGTTGCTTTTCCGTTGTCTGTCGAGGTAGACGGAGCGCAGCCGCTGATAGCGCTTGGCGATGGAGTTCCAGTTGCGCTCATCGATGTCGATGCCGTGCAGCTCCATCCATGCGTAAATCAGCTCATCCTGCCGCCGGCCGATGACACCGAAGTGGTGGAGGTCGGTCCACAGCGCCACATCGAAGCGGTCGCGGATGCAGTCCACGAGCGCCTGCATGGCATGCTTTGGCAGGTGGTTGTAGGTAACCGCTGGCTTGATGCGGAACGATGGGATGGCTATAGCCACCTGCCCCGGTCCGCCAAGTTCGGGCACCCCACTGGGCTGTTTCGTGAGGAAAAGCTCCAGGATTTTGCTCTCGATACTGCCGCGCTTGAGCTGAACAGGTACATTGCCACCCTGTTCGTTGACAAACCACTGTGCCAGGTATTCTTCGAGTTTCACATATACACAAATTTCGCTCATCGACACAAAGATACTGACAATCAGTGTCTTTGTCCAATTTAAACGGGCGATAAAGGGCTACAGACCCTCTCCGACCGCAGCGAGAAAAAATTCTGCGTATGAGGAAGGCATATGTTTGAGGGTTGACAGCGTTGACACGTTGACAGCCACCTGCTACAAGCTATAAGAGTGGCTGACATACAGTTATTTATATCTTTTTTCTTTTAAAAAGAATTATAGATATATATAGCCAAGTGTCAACGTTTGGCTTCGACAAAATCGAAAAACGGGGATTTTGTCAACCTTTGTCAACGTTTGTCAACCCTACATATTTTTGTAACTGACTGACTGAAAGGTTTGTCAACCTTGTCAACGCTGTCAACACAAAATAGTGTCAATTTTTCTGACCGACTTTTTTGTTGAAAAAGCGATGGCACCCTCAATGAAGAGGATGCCACCGCATGCAGAAAAAGTAGTTTTAGAAAGGTAGGGATATCTCCTTAGGCGCTGGCTCCCTTAAGTCGGCATCGGAGTCGAGCTCGGATTCGGACACGGACGATGTCTCGAGATTGAGGGAGTACTTCTCCTTGAGCATCTCATAGTCGAAGCAGAGTGCCTTGGGGCGGTTGACCTTGAGACGTTTCTCCTGGCGGCCGCCGACAGTTTCGATGGTGTAGTCGAACATTCCGTTCGGCAACAGCAGATTGAAGCGGTACTGCTTGAGGCCGAGGAACGAGGGCTGTACCTTTAGATAGGACATGACCGTGCCCCAGTTGTTGCTCTTGTTGACCGTGGAGCCGCCGGCGATACGGCCGGTGTAGAGGGAGGCGACAGCGGATGCGTTCATGAACAGGATGGGCTTCGCCTTGCCGAAGACCGTAGCCTCGTTGCGGCCTATAGCGCGGAACGAGGTCAAGTAGCGGATATTGAAGTGGGCTTTCTCGATGATGCGGCCTTGCGAGTGCAGGGAGTCGATGACTTCCCAGAACTCTGCCATCTCGGTGTTCTTCTTGCAGCCTTCGTTCTGATAGCGGATGCCAGCGAGAGTGATTTGGAATAGGTCGGCATAGGAGAACGGCAGCTGAAGCGAGGATTCAAGGGTGCGCAGTGTTGCCAAGGGCACAACCCAGTTGTCAAGCACGCGGTCCTCAATCTCTTCATCGGCGAGGGCGTTGGACAGCTCCTTGCGCACCAGCGAGTGGTTTGTCCGATAGTTGTTCTCCATGACGCTACGCAGGCTGAGCACCTGTACGGCAAGATGGGTGTTGCCGAGGTTGCTCATCTCTTTGAGCTCGTCGAAGCGGCGGCGCTCATCTAGGGAGAACGACGGTCGGGAGAACGTGAGGTGGATTACACGTGAATACAAAGCTATATCCCGTGTCGGGAGGTCCTGGCCGCAGATGCAGACGGCGGCAGTGACGACTGTGTGGGAGGCCTTGCCGTCGCCGCTCATGTTTTTCTTTACCTGGCCTGTGCCGCCCCAAAGTGCCTTGAGATAGGCGATTTTGCGCTCGTCGATGTCGTTCTTGTACTCATCGAAAACGACAAGGGCGTTCGTTACCTGCGATACTCTGTCGTTCATCGAAGGGATGGACGAGATGCTGATGCTTGGAGGGTCGATGCCATGGATGAAGAAGGACTGCAGTGTGGTGGCAAGGGAGGTCTTGCCTGTGCCTTTGAGACCGAAGAGGTTGAGAAGGGGAAAGCAGTTCTTGATTGGATAGATGATGTCACGGAACAGCGATGCGAAGAGGAAACAGAGCCCTACCTTGCCGTTGTCGCCGAACACTTCGATGACTTTCTCGCAGAAGTCATGCAGTGTGATGGCGCTGCGGTTCTCGTGTTGGAACAGGCGCTCGAACTGGAAGATTGAGGGGTTGTGGCGGTACATCTTCGATGTGGCGGGGATGTAGTATTTGTGGCTGCCTCCGAGGCGGACGATGCCGAGGTCATCGACCTTTAAGAATTGTCCGTCCTTGAGTATGCCGTTGCCGAAAGCATAGAATCCGTTGACTGCATCCCAGCCCATCTGCTTGACAAGTTCGGCGGAGTCTGTGAGTGTGTAGAGGAGTTCCTTTACTACGTTGAGCTTGTCAATCTTGGCTTTCCAAATGTAGTTGCCGAGGCTGCCGACTTTCTGCTGAAAGTTGGACAGCGAGACGAGCTCTGCCTCGCGGAACTCGACGACTTCTTCTTCGTTGTACTCGTTGACCATGCGGAAGATGCGTGTGCCGTTGCTGTCATCCTTGATGTGGTACATGGGCTCGAGTACGAAGTTGGAGAGCCTTACTGGCTCGTCCTCGGCAGCGGAGTAGTACATGTTGTCGCGCACAAAGAGATTGAATTTCTTCAGCAGATCCTTCAAAGTAGGCTCGGCTGAAGACTTCTCTTTGTCCTTTGCCTTTTGCCTGGATGCTTTCAAAGCTCCGACAGTGTCGCGCCACATCTTGGGGCGGCCGTGGATCTTTGAGAGCTGCTCGATGCACTCGTCAAGCACCATCCTATTGGTGATGCACCCAAGCAGGCCTGCAACTTCGTTGACCGTGTCGCGCTGCTTGACGAGTGTCGTTGCCTGGGAGAAGAGTTTGTCGGCGAGCCATACCACAAAGTGGCGCTCGTCGAGCGAGAAGAAATTTTCTTTCTGCTTTATATAACTGTCGGGGTCGTTCTTCTCTTCGCCTGGCGGCAGTTCGCGCACTGTAACATCGAAGCCTCGGCGCACTGCATCCGCTCCGTTAGCCATTACGGCTTTGATGCCTGGCCCGAAAACGTCGGAGCCTTTGGGCACATCGGCATCGGGGATGAAGCAGAGGGCTGGCGCCAGCTGTTTCAGCCTTTCGAAATGGCGGTCGGTCCATGCAGTGCCGAGCGGTGCAACGGCATTGGGCAGCCCTACGGACTGCAACCGCAGGACGTCGGGCGCTCCTTCAACCAAGATGAGATAGCCGGCATCCCTTGCCGCCTTTGTGGCGAGGTCGATGCCGAACACTGTTTCGTCCTTGTGGAAGAGGTCGGATGTGGGCGAATTCATATACTTCGCCACATCTTTACGGCTGCCGAAATAGCGTGCTGTGAAGCCTATGACTTTTCCCCATCTGTTGCGTATGGGGATGGTGATGCGGTCACGCATTACGGGATAGAGGTCATCGTGCTCGCCTTGCTTGAGCACACCGAGTGCCACTAGCATTTCCATGCCGATGCCTTTGCTACGGCAATAGTCGGCAACAGTGGAGTAGAGCGGTGCATAGCCGATGCCTACCCTATCGCAGAACTCTGCGGGCCACCGACTATGGGCATAGCGCTGGGCTTGCTCATTTTTTGAGAGTTGGTCGACGTAGTATTCCTGGACTACGGCGAGTGCAGACATCATGCTTTCACGTCTTTGGTTGAGTTGTCGCTCCTGGTCGGATTTCTCTGCATTGACGTATTCGATTTGCACATTGCATTTGCGAGCGATGGCTTCGACAGCTTCGGAAAACTGCAGGTGTTCGTACTCCTGGACGAAAGCGATGGCATCGCCACCTTTGCCGCAGCCGAAGCAGTGCCAGACGTTCTTCGACGTGGTGACAGTGAACGATGGTGTTCGCTCACCATGGAGCGGACAGCAGCATTTAAGAGCAGCGCCTTTGCGCTCGAGTGTCACATAGTGACCGAGCACATCGGCAATAGGCAGCTCCTTTACCTTGTTGATAGTGTTCTCGCTGATCATATTCCGCTTACCTTAGTCCAGCAGTCGATTATCGACTGACCTGAGTATTTGTACCTTGCCCTGTTGTCGTTGATGGGCACTATATATCCCTGTCGGCGGTACTTCTGCAGCGTCCGCTTGCAGACGTCAAGCACAGCGCAGGTGCGCTTGACGCAGTACACGCCGTTGGGGTCACAGTTTGGCTTCGTTTCCGTCATTGCTTCCTTGGTTTGTGTCTGAAATAGTCTTGGTTCATTCTCTGCAGCGCCCTGAGGTCTGCAGTTCGGTATTCTACCTTGCCGGGGCGGCGGTATGCCTCAATGAGACCGCTATCCCTCCAACGTTCCACATTGGCGCGGCCGAAGATTTTGTAAGCCATGCGTTGGCTGACAAAATCGGGGTCGTTGGAGTCGGTCTTGAGGTATTGGACTACCTTTGCCGCCACATCATTGAGAAACGCCTGGTATGGAACGGCTATGTCATCGAAATAGAGCGAACCCATATGCGTTATTCGTTGCGTGTTACTGTAACTGTCCTGTTGGAGCGGTCCATGCGAGTGGAGTAGCGGCGGGCCATGATTGCCCCTAACTCGCATGCTTGTACCCTGACACTCTTGATTTTCTCAATGGGAAACACTGCTGTGTTGCCGATATCCATCTTCATTAAGGTTGGTCGAATTTGTGATGATATTTCTGCCATAATTATTTGTTAATTAATAATTAATAATTAACTTTGCATTGTGTAAAATGATGCACAAAAGTAACTATTATATGTTCGCACGAACATAGCAAGGTTATTAATTAAGAATAATTAACTAACTATACTCTTATAATGATAGACGTGACTTCAATCCACATCGGTGAGCGCATAGCTGAGCGGCTCCGTGAGATGAAGATGACCAAAACCGAGTTTGCCAAGCGCTTCGGCATTCAGCCGCAGCACGTGAACAAGCTTCTGTCACATAAGAGTATTGACACGGACAAGTTGATGCGCATCAGCGAGATTCTTGGCTTCAACTTCTTCACCTTGTATTGCCCTGGCACCTTCGGTGTGAGCGGATATAGGGCTGCGATTGTAACCGCCAAGAACGGCACAGCTACACATATAGAAGGTGACGCTGCCCTACAGGGCAAGCTTGAAGCAACGAAGGAGCGCATCTCGGACCTTGAGACGATGATCAAGGACAAGAACAAAATCATCTCATTGCTCGAGGCCCAACTTGAAATGCAAAAGCAAAAATAACAACCGGCAAAGAGTTGCCGATTACATACATACCACGAAAAAGTTTAGACATTGTTTAGAGTAATGCTCTAATTGCTTTAAAGTCAAGTTAGTTTCTCTGCGGTGCAGACATCGGCAGAATTAAAAATAACCGATGTTTGGCACATTTTTCTAAAAATAACATTTTTTGTTTAGAAACTGTTTAGAAAAATGTCCTAACCGCCTAAAACTCAATAGCGAGTTTTAGCGGCGCAAGCCGCGGTCGAAGAGTAAGATATTAGCTCTTTAGAATATAGCTTTA
>CAVEIP010000049.1:0-5840 GCA_963615935.1 [Ruminococcus] lactaris
CCCAACAGTCGTTCCTGTATGCGAAGAGGGCTATCCTATTGTTTCTGGTGTTACTCACAACTCAGCAGTGCTCACTCTCAAGACTGCTGCCAACGGCAAGGCTTATGTAGCATTCAAGCCATCGTCGGAGGTTGCTCCTACTGCCGAAGCCCTAAAAGCCGATGCAGTGTCAATCACTCTCCGCGCAGGCAAAGAGGTAACTGTCGAAATCGCCAACCTCAGCAGCCAGACTGAATATGTAGCCTACGCTCTCCTCGAGAGCCTCGATGGTTCTGCAACTGGCGATGTAGTGGCAAGCGACGCATTCACCACCTCTTATCTGCCAACAGAGGTTTCTACGTTCGAAAACGTCAAGACCACCGAAAGCGGATTTATTGATGGTACAGCCGAGTTTGTTGGATTTACATTAGAAGAGCAGGAAGGCACAGCAGCCGAGGGCACAAAGGTTGCCAAAATCGGCGAAGCAAGTGCTCTGCAACTCACCAACACCGAGAAGGGGCTTATGCTCACTGGCTTCTACTATCTCTCGGATGTTGAAGTTCCGATGAATGTCTACGACGGCGAAGGCAACGGACAGTCATTTACATTGCCTGTAACCAGCAGCTGGATTTTCTACAACTTGAAGGATAAGGGCCTCATCACAGCAATCGACTTTGCTTCGACAGGCAACTCTTATATCGACAACTTCAGTGGCGAGCCTCAACCATTCTCGTTCAAATGCTCAGCAAGCAGAAGCTATGTTGACAGCGGCGAAAAAGCGCAACTTATTGGCGAGACTCACGGCGGTGTATACCCATTCACTGTTGAGTGGGCCAACGCAATGAAACAGGCTGTTGCCACTGGTGCCAACACCCAGACTCCGGCACTCACCTGCTCAGGCGTATTCACTGCCACTGCAACCGATGCATGGGGTTCTACAGCAGAAGACGCTACAGTGGTCTACGTTGAAGGCGAACAGGCTGTTGCCACATTCGACGACAACTACCTCGACCCAGAATCATACTACAACGGACGTGGCGCCGACGATGCAGACTGGACAAGTCCTGGCACAATCTCACAATTTGTCAGCGGTTCGTTTGCATTCGACACCGAGCACCACACCTCAACATGGTGGAGCGGCTTCGGCATGAGCAACCAGACAAGCACCTCATTCGAGTCGTATGCCGACCAATACAAATCGGCAGTTGGCCACGGCCACAACTCGGCTAACTATGGTGTGCTCTACAGTTACACTGGTTCAACCTATGCTATCCACATTTCAAATGCTACCGACGGCGACGACGTGACTGGTTTCTATGTCACCAACACTGCCAACAACGCCAAGGCTTATGTCGACGGCGACGGCATGTCGACCAAGGCTGGCGGATTTGAAACTGGCGACTACTTCTTGATGAATGTCAACGTAACGAAGGCCGACAACACTACTGCCTCGCTCGAATACTACTTGGCCGACTACCGTTCGGAAAACGCAGCCGACCACTACTACCTCGACACATGGCAATGGGTTGACCTCCGTCAGTTCGGCAAAATCAGAAAAGTAACATTCTCGTTCTCGGGCACCAAGACCAACTCTTGGGGCTTGACAACGCCAACCTACGCTTGTATCGACGACTTCGGCGGCAGCCGTGAAATCAGCGACGCTACGGAAGTGCTCGCGGGCATCACTGTACCAGCCACTGTCGACCTTTCTACTCTCTTCACATTCGACGATGACCAGGCCACTGTGACCTACGCCGTTACCGACGAATGCGACGCTGAGAAAGCAACTGCAACGCTCGACGGCAGCAGCCTCACCGTAACTGGTGTAGCCGACATGACGGAGACCGACGTAGTGGTTAGCGCAACACAGAAAGGTAAGATCCAATTTGTACGCGTTCCTGTAAGAATCAACGAGAAAGAGGCTTCGGTCAACGACATTAACGTAACCAGCGATGTGCGTGTGTTCCCGGTTCCTGCAACCGACCGTCTCAACATCCACACTGCTATGACCGACTACTCTATCCGTGTCTACGCTTCCAACGGAGCGCTTGTAATGCAACAGGACGGCAACAACGGCAACGTTGTGCTCCCTGTAGCCCACCTTGCGAAAGGTGTCTACATCTTGACTATCAGCAACGACCAACAGTCTACTACCAGACGTTTTGTCATCAAATAGAGTTTTAATAGTTTAGAGTGAACGTCCGCCCCGCGAAGCGATTTCGCGGGGCGGATTTTTTTATTACTTTTGCGGTAAAAGTAAATGCACGATGAAAAAACGCAAAATCTGCATAGCAACAGGCACCCGCGCCGACTGGGGACTGCTTAGCCCTCTGGCGAAAGCTCTCGCCCTACGCACCGACGTGGACCTGAAGATCATAGCAACCAACATGCATCTCTCCGACCGCTACGGGGCAACGTGGCGCGAGATTGAGCGCGACGGACTTACAATCGCCCGCCGGGTGCCAATGTCCGTCGACAACGACTCGCCGGAAGGCACCGTCAACGCCATGAGCCAATGTATGGCAGGAATGGCTGCGGCGTTTGCCGAACTGCAACCGGATTTGCTCATAATCCTCGGCGACCGCTACGAGATGCTCGCCACCGCATCAGCGGCACTGATTTTCCGCATCCCCATAGCCCATATTGCCGGTGGCGCCATCAGCCAAGGCGCCTACGATGAGAGCATCCGCCACTCCATCACCAAGATGAGCCACATCCACATGACGGAGACGGAGGCCTACCGACGGAGGGTGATACAATTGGGGGAACAGCCGGAACGGGTATTCAACACGGGCGCCATCGGTGTGTGGAACATTATGCACACCGACTATATGTCGCGCGAAGACCTTGAGAGCGAACTCCACACTCCGCTCACCGACCATCTCCTGCTCTGCACCTTCCACCCCGCCACACTCGACAGTGCGAGCCCGCGCGAGCAGTGCGCCAACCTGCTTGCCGCCCTCGAGAAGCGCCAGGACTACAAGGTGATTTTCACCTACCCGAACAACGACACCAACGGCCGCATAATCATCCAACTGATTGAGGACTATGCTAAGCGGCATCCCGAGACCGCCGCAGTGTTTCCCTCGCTGGGCATGCGCCGCTACCTGTCGGCTCTGCACTGCGCCACCGCCGTGGTGGGCAACTCATCAAGCGGCATCGTTGAAGTACCGTCGATGGGCATACCTACACTCGACATCGGCATCCGCCAATCGGGCCGCACGGCAGCGCCATCGGTGCACCACTGCGGAGTTACAGAGGAGGCCATTTCCGCCGGACTCGACACCATCCTCTCCGATGAATTCCGCCAGATGGCACGCTCCGCGCAAAATCCCTATTTCCAACCCGACACTCTCCAAAAGATGGTCGATGCCGTAACGCTCACACCGCTCGATGGCATCACCGTCAAACCATTTTACGACATCAATCAATGAAAACTCTCTACCTCATACCCGCCCGTGGCGGAAGCAAAGGCATTCCCCACAAAAACATCCGTCCGCTATGCGGACTGCCATTGATAGGCTACTCAATCAACGTGGCTCGCGAACTTGCCGACGATGCCGACATCTGCCTGTCGACCGACGACCCAGAGATTGCCGACACCGCCCGAAAGATGGGACTCGAAGTGCCGTTCATGCGTCCCGACGCACTCGCCACCGACCGCAGCGGCTCCTACGAAGTGATGCTCCACGCACTCGACTTCTACCGCGACCGCGGCATCGACTACGACTGTCTTGTGCTGCTCCAGCCCACCTCGCCGATGCGCACTGCCGACGACGTGAGAAATGCGCTTGCGCTCTACACCCCCGACATCGACATGGTAGTGACCGTGAAGGAAGCGGCAAGCAACCCCTACTACAACTGCTACGAAACCGATGACGACGGATTTCTCCACATCTCAAAAGGCGACGGCACATTCACCCGCCGGCAGGATGCCCCGAAGGTGTGGGAATACAACGGCGCAGTCTACGTCATCAACGTGGCAAGCCTGAGGAAGATGCCGTTGGGCAAGTTCACCCGCCGGCGCATGTGCCCAATGGACGCATCCCGCTCCGTCGACCTCGACACCCAACTCGACTGGCTCATCGCCGAGCACTTGATGAAACAATAATGCACCACCTCCGTCACATTTTTTGACAACTTATTATTGCCATCCAAGTAATTATTAGTAATTTTGCGCAACATTTTAACATTTCTTCCCATTATGGACAAGGTAGTCATTGCTGACAAAACGTTTGTGCCCTATATCACAAACGACAAAATTCAAGCCAGGATCAAAGAAATCGCAGCCGAAATCAAGAAGGACTGCGAAGGCAAAAATCCGGTCTTCATTTGCGTGCTTAAAGGCGCCTTCATCTTCGCGGCAGACTTGTTCCGCGAAATCGACATCCCTTCGGAAATCTCATTCATCCGCTACAAATCCTACGAAGGAACCAGCACAACTGGTGAAGTGAGCGAAGTGATTGGTCTTAACCAAGACATCACAGGCCGCACAGTGGTAATCGTTGAAGACATCGTCGACACTGGCTACACCGCCCAGAAACTCATCAATGTAATCAAGAAGAACAACCCGGCAGAAATCAAATTTGCCACCCTCTTGCGCAAGCCATCGGCTGCCAAGGTAGAAGTGAAGGTTGACTACTGCTGCTTCGAGATTCCAACAAAATTCATCATCGGCTACGGTCTCGACCTCGATGAGCAAGCCCGCCAACTCAAGGACATCTACATCCTCGAAAGTAATTTATAAACATATAATTTCGTGGGCTTTATCCTCCGCAGGGTAAAGCCCATCATTTTTTAAAATCTACAATAATTATGTTCAACATCGTAATTTTCGGCGCTCCAGGTTCCGGCAAAGGCACTCAGAGCGAAAACCTGATTAAGAACTACGGACTCTTCCACATCTCAACAGGCGAAGTGCTCCGCGACCAAATCAAGCGCGGCACCGAACTCGGCAAAACAGCCGAAGCCTATATCTCCAAAGGTCAACTCATCCCTGACGAACTGATGATTAGCATCCTTGCCGACATCCTCGACAACACTCCAGAAGCCAAGGACGGCGTAATCTTCGACGGTTTCCCACGCACAATCGAGCAAGCAAAGGCTCTCCGCACAATGCTCGAAAAGCGCGGCGCCAAGGTTGACGCAGTGGTAGGTCTCCACGTCGACGAGGACGAACTCGTGAAGCGTCTTCTCAAGCGCGGCGAAGAGTCAGGCCGTAGCGACGACAACCTCGAGACAATCAAAAACCGCCTCAACGTCTACCATTCGCAGACCCAACCTCTTCAGAAATTCTATGAAGAAGGCGGCGAATACCTCGCAATCGAAGGCATGGGTACAGTAGAAGAAATCTTCGACCGCATCAAAGCAGCCATCAAGGCTAAATGCGGCAAATAAGCAGCCCTACAAAAAAGATCCAAGCCACCGCAGGAACACCATCCCGCGGTGGCTTTTTTATGTTCAAATGGTCGGCTCCAATTCCCCGAAACCGTCCTAATCCAAAAATACTACCAGTTTTTTCGGATTATAATCCAAAAATCCATACTGTTTTTTCGGATTACCTGATTTTTGTCATATCTTTGCCATTGAAATCAAATTCCAAGATTATGATTCGTCGCAAACTGCAAGACAGAATAGAAGCGCGCCTCTTCAAGGGCAAGGCCATCATAGTGATTGGCGCACGGCAAGTGGGCAAAAGCACTCTTTTCAAGATGATTCTTGAGGATGTCGACAAGCCAACGCTCCAATTAAACTGCGATGAGCCCGAAACGAGGGAACTGTTGTCGAACACAAACCTGCAAGAACTGCGGTTGCTCATCGGCAACAACCAGATATTGGTCATTGACGAGGCTCAAAGGGTA
>CAVEIP010000049.1:5904-15526 GCA_963615935.1 [Ruminococcus] lactaris
GATTTCAACACAGGAATTGATGGACGCAAAAGGTCTGCTCAACGCGAAACAGACTTTGGAAAGCCGACTTATCTACGGCTCTTATCCAGACATCATCAACAACAGCGATGACGCCAAGGACATCCTGTACAACCTCGCCAGCAGTTACCTTTACAAGGATCTACTCAACATTGATGGCATCCGCCGCCCTGCATTGCTCAATAAACTCCTTGTGGCTCTTGCCCTGCAGGTCACGAGCGAAGTGTCGTACAACGAATTGGCACAAACGATAGGCTCCAACAGCAAAACGGTTGAAAAATACATCGACCTACTGGAGAAGTGCTATATCATCTTCAAACTCAACGGCTTCAACCGCAATCTGCGCACAGAATTGAAACGGGCCAGAAAGTTCTATTTCTATGACAACGGCATCCGCAATGCAATTCTCCAGAATTTTGCGCCTATTGCCCTTCGTCAGGACGTGGGTGCCTTATGGGAAAACTTCTTCATCAGCGAGCGCATCAAGGCCAATCAGTATGCCGGACGGTTTGCAAACAGTTATTTCTGGCGCAGCAGTCAGCAGCAGGAAATCGACTACATCGAAGAATGCGACGGTCAGTTCTCTCTTTTTGAGATGAAATGGAACCCCAAACGGGCAAATGCCCGTTTCCCGCAAACCTTTCTCTCTGCCTACCCCGTTGCCCAACAAACCGTCGTCACGCCAGAGAATTGGATTGAGTGGCTTTCATAGACTTGCGCATTTAGGAATATTAATGCTTTTTGCTGACTGCAACAGAATTTTTATAATTACCTTTGCCGCATGAGATTTTTAAAACTATTGCTGTTCATGCTATTAATCAGCAACGTTGCGTCGGCGGTCGACTTCAAACTGCGCGACTACAACGGCCACGACTTCCACATCGCCAAGGTGAAGGCCGACTACACTCTGGTGTTTCTCTACAACTCAGACTGCGATGTGTGCAAGAAAGGGGCTGCCCAAATCGAGCACTCCAAGGTGGTGAACTCGCTTCTCGACGACAAGCGCATCAAGGTGGTGAGCGTAGCAATGTTTGAGGAGGCTGACGACTGGAAGCGCAAGGCAGCCACATTTCCCTCGGAGTGGACACACTGCAGCGACGCCTACGACGAGTTGCTTGAAGGCGACGCACTCGAGTTCGAGACTGTGCCCTGCTATTTTGTGCTCGACAATCATCACGAGGTAGTGAAAAGCGACATTTCGTTTACTGCCATCGAGAATTTTCTGCAAGAGAAACTATAAAAGGTGACTATCAGACTATTTTTAACCGCCCTTGCGCACCTCTAATTAGAGCGAAAATACTTAATTTCGCAGATTATCAAGAATCACAGCAACACAAGATGAAAAAAATACTTCTTCTGGCTCTATCATTGTTGTCGCTCACTGCGGCAGCAGAATCCGGCACCCCGTTTTTCGACACCTCTCGCCCCGACAAAATCCTCACCTTCGGACTTCGCGCGGGCATGAACTCATCGGGCATCGCCACTAACTACACCTATATGCAGTCAGAACTCATCCAAAACAACTTCTACTGGCACTCAGGTGTGCAGGCAGGTGCCGTTGCCGACATCAATATACGCAAGTTTCTCGCCGCTGAGGTGGGCCTATTCTGGGAACGTCATGGCTACGACGCCTCAATGATGGCAGCCACCGCCGAGGAAGACTATATGGGCAGCCGCTTCGTGCGAGTGCGCTACAATGTGGTCAGCATTCCCGTGTTGCTGTCGTGGCGCTTCAACGTGCTGCCACAGGCTTCTTGGTCGGTCGACTTCGGCCCGTATTTTGCCTACGGCATCTCAGGCACAAAGAAGACCGATTCCTACATTGCTTTCGGCGAAGAAGATGGTCAACTGGTGTTTGACCACACCCTAACCAAAGAAAAATATTTCCACGCCAATCCGAAGGATTTCCTTGCGGTAAACCGTTTGGACATCGGCATGAAAGTAGGCACAAGTCTTACGTTCTTGAGCCGCTACTACATCGGCGTTTACTATCAGCACAGCGTGAAGAACAACGCCAAAAACTATGAGGGCGGCGCAAACTACTGCTTGCGCAACTGCAACTGGAGCGTAAACGTGGGCTACAACTTCTAATGGCGGCTCGTTCTATTTTGCTCTATTTTTCAGCCAATATGAAGAACATTCGCTAAATCAGAACCACATTCTTTAGAAAAATATTCTGCCATAGTTGAAAATTTAATATCTACCTTTGTCACCAAACAGAAAACAATAAAATCTACAACACTATGGCTAAGATTTATGAAGACCTGACCAAGTTGGTGGGACGCACTCCACTCGTAGAACTTGGACACGTGGAAAAAGCAGAAAACCTGAAAGCCCGTTTGGTGGCTAAAGTGGAATATTTCAACCCTGGAGGCAGCGTCAAGGACCGTATTGCTTTGGCAATGGTCGAGGCTGCTGAAGCCGAAGGCAAACTGAAGCCAGGGGCTACTATAATTGAGCCGACAAGCGGCAACACTGGTATCGGACTTGCATGGGTGGCTTCCGTTAAGGGCTACACACTCGTACTTACTATGCCGGAAACGATGAGCGAAGAACGCAAAAACTTGCTCCGTGCCCTCGGCGCTACTCTCGTGCTCACATCGGGCAGCGAAGGCATGAAGGGTGCCATCAAGAAGGCTGAAGAACTCCGTGACCAAACTCCAGGCTCAATCATCCTCCAACAGTTTGAAAACGATGCCAACCCGAAGGCTCACCGCACAACAACAGGTGAGGAAATTTGGGCGGACACCGACGGCGAAGTCGACATCTTCGTGGCTGGTGTAGGCACAGGCGGCACTGTGAGCGGTGTGGCTGAAGCATTGAAGGCCCACAAGGCAAGCGTCAAGGCAGTAGCCGTAGAGCCTGCCACATCGCCGGTCCTCTCGGGCGGTAACCCTGGCCCTCACAAAATCCAGGGCATCGGTGCCGGATTCAAGCCGAAGAACTACCACAGCGAAGCCATCGACGAAGTGTTGCCAATCTCCAACGAGGACGCCTTCAGCGGTGCGCGCCAGTTGGCAAAACAGGAAGGTCTGCTTGTGGGCATTTCCTCCGGTGCAGCATTCTCTGCAGCATTGCAGTTGGCAAAACGTCCGGAAAACGAAGGCAAAACAATCGTGGTGCTTCTCCCAGACACTGGCGAACGCTACTTGTCAACACCTCTTTTCCGCGCCGAATAGCGCAATTTCAGATTGTCATAACATCCACAATACGCGCTCGCCAAAAGCGAGCGCGTATTTTTTTGTTAAAAACATAGAATTAACATTGTTAACGACAAACCATTTGCAATTCTCATTGTCATAGATAGTGAGAACGATAAATTATTTGTTAACCCATTCTTAAAATTTATGACCTATGGGACGTAAACTTTTCACTACAGTGCTCTTATCAGCAATGGCTATAGCAACCGCTTTTTCGGCAGAGCAGACTCCTACCGAAGTCAAATACGACGCAAAGTCTGTTTCGGTAAACCTTGCCTTCCAGACAGGCCTCAACAAGTTTTCAAGATTCGACAGAAACTACGAACTGGTAGGCATCGCCCCTGACGGTTACCAGATATGGGCATCGACACTCTCCGTTGGCCAGACCCCTACATCCGACAAAGATCCCGGTTGCGATTACGCTCAGTGGAAGGTTGACGGCGGTGATTATGTAAGCAAATATGTGGCATCCTTCGCCAGCAACACCATCTACGGCCTTGACCATTCATACAAGAAACACTCCGTGGACAGCCGCCGCTCGCTGCGCAATGCCAGCAACGGCTACTACAGCCCAGGCCAGAGTTTTGTGCATTATATCAAGCCGTTCAGCCAATCCTCGGCTCAATTCTTCGCCTACAAGGTTGGCTCTACCTACAACCCTGAAGAGTTTTCCATCAACTCACATATCAACATGGCTGCCGCTTCGGAAACCTACGACATTGCAAACAAGAAGCACATCATCAATGTGGACTGGAACGTGACCAACATCTACGACGTTGCCATCGATAAGGTTACCCTCTATGCGCAAATGGCAGGCATCGATGAGCCTACAGTGATTGAAATTTCCGGCAATACAAAAGGGAACAACAACATCGAAGTGCCCTGGTACATCAAGGACGTGACCATCACCGCAAAGGCTACCACCAAGAGCATCTGCGCAGGTCTCATCCGCAATGAAATCCCGTGCGACACAATCAAGATGGACCTCGTTCTCGACAACCTTCCTTGCTCAATCAAGATAAAAGACCTCAGAGGAAGTTTCGACGACGATTTGGGCACTTACAATCCTGAAGTCGAGTGGACATGCCCAGAGGGTCACGAACTTGTCATCAACGATGTGAGCATTGACTATAGCGGTGACGACGGAAAGACGTGGCAGCATTGCCTCACTCCCAGCCGCGGAGCCGGCACCGCCACTCTCAGCAACATATTGCCAGGCTATTCTAAATACATCTTCCGCTACACCGGCAGAACAGAAGCCTACAACCAACCGGGCTATGCCATCGACCTCACTGCATGCGACACCATCGAGGTGAACTACAACCCACAAATCATCCGCCTCTTCCTCGTGGGTGACCTCACCGAGAACAGCAATGAGCAGAACGGCACCATCAAGCCAACCATTGGCTACACGCTCAACCGCGACCTCTACGAGATGAGCGCTGGCAAGACCATATTGGAATATTCAGTCGACTACGGCAAATTCCAGCCAGCAGGAACGTTCTTCCCCGAAGAAGATGGCCGACAGACCGTTGAAATTGATGGCAACGGCAAGGTATACCACTTCCGCATGACAGTTTCGGCAATCAGCGAAGGCAAATGGACCTCATTCCAAGAGGAAACCCCAGCCTACTATCGCTTCACGGGTGTGGATGAAATCTCTGTCGACGACAACACTCCAGTAGATGTCTACACCATCGATGGCAAATTGGTAGCAAAGCAGATACTCCCGAGCGACGCCAAGACTCAACTCGCCAGCGGCACCTACATCATCGGCGGCAAGAAAATGGTGATTAACAAATAATCCAATCAGCAAATAGTTCTCCAAGCCCCCTCGCAGCGACCGCGAGGGGGCTTTGTTTTCTCCATAATTTACAGAAAAGCAACAATCTATCAATCAAAAATTTGGAATATCTGGACAAACATCGTATTTTTGTCAACAAACAACTAAGCGCAGATTAAAAGACATCAGTCATGAACGTTTCAAAGAAAACCGCAATTTCAATTTCGGCAAAGAGCCAAAGCGACAGCCGGAAAGAATCGGCACAGCGTCAAGCCATTGTTCTCAAGGCTGTGACCAATGCCGAGCGGGAACGCCTGCGCATATCCGCCTACAAATACCTCCTTCCATAACGTCCTATTATGGAATATTACAAGCCGTCGTTCATCATGCGAAATAGAGATTCTGTTTCTCACCGCATCGTAGATTTATGGACGTTCAAATCCAACAAGACAAACAAGCGCTACATTGTAGAAGTTGAAGGCTTCGAAAACAAATTCTGGGGGTTGAAATTCTATTGGAAAGGGGTTGAAAAAAGCAAAAACCGATATTCATTACTGACCAACGACTACGAGCCTCGTGTCATTGTGCGCTCATGCATAGAGGTAATGATTGAATACTATCACAAAAACAATCTTGTGTCGTTTGGATTCGTTGCTGCGCCCGACCTAGACAAGGATATCGAAGGGAAAAGGATAGACAAAGAATCTGGCAGCCGCCGCTTCCGATTCTACCAACGCATGATGGTCAACTTGTTCGGCCCTGAAACATTCTGTCAAGTGTCCGACACAACAAACACCATATACCTGCTCGTAAACCAAGTGCAATTGGCAAATGGCGCCGTATCATTAAAAGACATTGAACAGGCTTTAAACAAGACTTATAACGGCTACTACACCATCGATGAATAATCAATCTCTGTAACTCTCTGTGGATAGCAAGAAGCGGCAAGGTTTTCTATTTTCACCTTTTAGCAGTACCTTTGCAGTATGGAATGGATTAACAGTGTACTTTTCGACCATTCAGCAATCCAAGCGGTTGTGGTAATGGCGATAATAATATTTTCAGGTCTCGCTCTCGGACGCATACGCATAGCAGGCATCTCGCTCGGCGTCACCTTTGTTTTTTTCACGGGCATTCTCTTCGGCTATCTCGGCCTTACCATTGACCATCAGATGCTCAGTTATGCCGAGAGTTTCGGCCTCGTGCTCTTTGTCTATGCCCTCGGACTACAAGTGGGGCCAGGCTTCTTCAGCGCCTTCCAGCACGGAGGCGTAAAGATGAACGTGGCCGGACTACTGCTCATCCTGCTCGGAACTCTCGCCACAGTAGCCATCAGCATCGGCTTCGGCTACAACATCGGCGACATGACGGGTGTGCTCTGCGGTGCCACAACCAACACGCCTGCACTTGCCGCCGCCCAGCAGACTCTCGTGCAATTGGGGCTCCCCGCCGAGACTGCCGCGCTGGGCTGCGCCGTGACCTATCCACTGGGCGTTGTCGGCGTGATTTTGGCAATAATCGTGCTCCGCAAGTTCTTCACTCGTCCCGACGACCTAAAGGAGCGTGAAGAGAACCATGCCGACCACACTTTCATCGCCACCTTCATCATCAAAAACCCTGCAATATTCAACCGCACCATCGGCGAAGTGCAGCGCACATCTGCCGTGCAGTTCATCATATCGCGCCTCTGGCGCTCCAAGGAACTGATGCTGCCCACCTCCGAACTTCAGTTTGCGGAGGGCGACAAAATCCTTGTTGTTACTACGGAGAAGGACGTGGAAACGCTTACATTTCTCTTCGGCGAGCGCGAAAACCGCGACTGGAATCACCATGTGAATTGGAACAAACTCGACCGCCAGTTTGTGTCGCGCCACATCATCGTGTCGCGCCCGGAAATCAACGGTAAGAGGCTGGGCTCACTGCGCCTGCGTTCCACCTTCGGCATCACCGTGTCGCGTGTGCTCCGCAGCGGCGTGATGCTTCTCGCCACGCCCGATCTCGTGCTACAGATTGGCGACCGACTAACGATGGTGGGCAATGCTCAGGACATCGAGAGCGCGGAAAAGATTATCGGCAACCGCGCCGGTTCGCTCAAAGAGCCTAACCTAGCGGTGATTTTCGTGGGCATTTTCCTCGGACTCGCCATCGGTATGATCCCTATCAGCCTGCCGTCGACCAACGTGCCTGTAAAACTCGGTCTTGCGGGCGGACCTATCGTGGCAGGACTCTTGATGGGTCGCTATGGGCCACGGTTCCACATGGTCACCTACACCACCCGCTCCGCCAACCTGATGCTCCGCGGCATCGGCTTGTCGATGTATCTGGCTTGTCTCGGTCTCGACTCTGGCGCGCACTTCTTCGACACACTTGTCGGCCCGCAAGGACTCGCATGGATTTCGCTCGGTGCGATACTCACAATAGTGCCGACCATCATCATCGGCATCATTGCAATGCGTTGCTTCAAGTTTAACTACGGAGAAACGTGCGGCATGCTCTGCGGCGCCATGGCAAACCCTATGGCACTGACCTATGCGTCGGACACCATCAAGGGTGATGCACCGGCAGTAAGTTACGCCACAGTCTACCCAATGGGCATGTTTGTGCGCGTAATCATAGCACAACTGCTGATTCTGCTGCTATAAGTTCTATTTTTCAAAGGTGAATGTACGTTCTCCTATGCCCACCTGCAAGCGTTTGAGAGTGGATTTATTCCATAGCGACGACACATTGAACGAGGCATAGACGCGACGGTCAAACATCGTGGTTTCGCCCATAGTGTTATATACAATCCGAGCCACAACCGTTGCATCGTCGACTGTCGAATCGTCAGCCACAAGCATCAACTGATACTTCTTACCCGAATAAGGCACCCACCCGTTGAGATTGATATACTCTCCGCTACGCCAAAGGCTCGTCACCGAGATTTCCGTTTCGGGGAAATTCGCCATATCGCTGTGGGGCGCTGTGCGCGCTTTGTCGGTGGGTATGAGAGAGAAGTTGTCGGGATGCACCACGCGCGTACCGTCGAGGAGTGTATATTCTGCGGTGTAGCGCATCAGGCAGCGCTGTCCGGCTTCGGCATCGTCAAGCGAAACGCCGTAGGCTGCAATCTTCTGCACTGGCAAATCGTCGCGCGTCTGGAAAGAAAATCGCGCCATCCCGTCGGCGTCAGTACTCTCATAGGTGACTATGTTCATCGCAAAATCGCCCAGTTTGCTCTCGTTCTCATCGCATGCCACTAGGACTACGGAAAGCAGTAAGGCTATGACTATTCTTCGCATGGCTCGTTGTTTTTGGTTTGTTCTACTATCTGTCCGTCGCACATCTTCAGCGTGCGGTCGCACATTGCGGCAAGCGACTCATCGTGGGTCACAATCACAAACGTTTGCCCGAAGCGGTCGCGGAGGTCGAAGAAGAGTTTGTGGAGTTCGGCCTTGTTGTGCGTGTCAAGGCTTCCCGACGGCTCGTCGGCAAAAATCACATCAGGCTGGTTGATAAGCGAGCGCGCCACTGCCACGCGTTGCTTCTCGCCGCCCGACAGTTCAGCGGGCTTGTGGCTGGCACGATCCGAGAGACCGAGAAGGTCGAGCAACTCTGCAGCGCGTTTCATCGCCACACTGCGGTTATCGCCGTAGATAAGTGCAGGTATCGCTACATTTTCCAGCGCCGTAAATTCTGGCAAAAGTTGGTGAAACTGAAACACAAAACCAATACTGCGGTTGCGAAACTCCGACAACTTGCGCTCCGAAAGCGTAAGCACGTCCACTCCATCGTAAACCACACTACCGCCGTCGGGCTTGTCGAGTGTGCCGGCAATCTGCAGCAAAGTGGTTTTTCCGGCTCCACTGGGGCCCACAATCGACACCACCTCGCCTTTGCCAAACGTAGCACTCACATCCTTGAGCACCTGCAGCGATCCAAAACTCTTGTTGATATTTTTCAGTTCAAGCATAAACTATTATTCATTGATTGTTATAGTGCCTACACGTGGTTTCTTAAGATCTGTAAGATACCGTTCGGAAATAGGCCGTTTCATATAGGCAAAGATACTGCCATACCCTGTCCCGTCGAATATGTGCCCACCACTATGGTGTATGTCCCACGCTGTACCGATTTTACTATGAAGAAGATTATCTCCAATGATTCTGGTTGCATGTGTCCAACCGTCTTTGTCTGCATACAGAGCAACCTTATCAAAGTCATTTTCACAAAAGCCGTCATCACATTGCTTAAATCCAAAGAACTCAAACAAAGCAATAAGAGATTCATTTTGCTCATCACAAGGCACTTCTTCAGGCCACCACGTCCATGCATAATTCGTTGGATGGAAAAGGCCGACCCACACGTCATTCATGCCAAGAGCCCAACCAATGCAGTTGTAGGCAGGCGTGGAGTCACTCGTTATCTTGAAATCTGGATCAGAGCCCAACGCTGGGAACCAACCTATCAGCGTGCCAACTTCTTGCTCAGTATATTTAGCCATACATTACAAATTGTGGCAAGTGGAACATATCCTTCACATTTCACCGTGTTAGGATAAATTTTGTCAAGAGCATGCACAAGAAGTGTCGGACCTTTCTTCAGTTCTTCATAAATAAACGGCACAGCATCCTCCTGCATC
>CAVEIP010000049.1:15536-16258 GCA_963615935.1 [Ruminococcus] lactaris
GTTGAAGTTACCCACCGACAAATATGCAGTCTCTCGATTCCAGTTGCTTAGATTTGTCTGGAATTGCTTGCTTGCAGAAGACATGTTTGTATCCATATTCTCGTTATTTATACTATTGCCGAACCTCTTTTCTCAATCTTTGGTGCAATATAACTAAAAAAACTGCTAATCTCCAAAAATTTCACGCAGAAGGCTTCTTTTTACTCAAATTTTCTTCTAACTGCGAGCCAACGCGTAGATATAAAAAGATTGTATTGGTCAGATTTACCCAACCAATACAAGAAGTAGCCCATAGGAGAATCGAACTCCTCTTTCAAGAATGAAAATCTTGCGTCCTAGCCGATAGACGAATGGGCCAACAATAAATCAAACGCTCGGTTTGACTATGCTGCTTGAACCTTTGCTACGTGCTTCGCAAGCTTGCTCTTCAAGTTAGCAGCCTTGTTCTTCGAGATTACACTCTTGCGAGCAAGACGATCCAACATTGAGCTAACCTTGTTGTAGGCTTCTACAACTTCTGCTTTGTCGTTCAAAGCGCGAAGACGGCGAACGGCGTTACGCGCTGTCTTTGCATAATAACGGTTGCGAAGGCGACGTGCCTCAGTCTGACGAATTCTCTTGATAGATGATTTATGATTTGCCATTATAAAAAATCTTTTTTAATATTAGTAGCCCATAGGAGAATCGAACTCCTCTTTCAAGAATGAAAATCTTGCGTCCTA
>CAVEIP010000050.1:0-15046 GCA_963615935.1 [Ruminococcus] lactaris
TATGAGAGGCGTTTCAGACATTAAGTTTTTCCTTTTCCGACTCTCTAAACTTTATGCTTAATTCCCCAGGGTTTTTCTACTGTGCCGCTTTAACGACAAAAACACTTATCTTTGCGCAATGGCAAAATTTGCGAAAAATATCGGCTTAATTGTGCTCCTGTCTGTCGCCACCCTGCTTATCTATGAGGTGTCGTGGTGTTTGGTTGATGTTGATATCCGCAAATTTGTGCTTAATGGGGGACTTGAATTTGAAGATATTGCATTCGATTACCACATCTGTTTAGCCTTTACGCTGTCGGCTTTAGCCTACAGTTACCTTATGATTCGCCTGCTGCGCCGATTTGTGAAGCGCGCTGCCGTGCGATGGGCACTATTGTCGCTGTCGGTGCTGATTGCAAACATCGCGGTCTCGGTCGTTTCAACAAGTATTCTCAACTGGTGGCTTGACTACATCAGCAGTGACGAAGACCGCGCAGAAAACTTCTTCGTGTTCGGTTTGATTGTCACGTTCACCACAACTTCGTTCATCTACTTCATGGCTGGCAAAGAGATTATTGATGCCGAACGGAAGCACAAGGAAGCCGAGGTAAACACGCTAAAGGCTCAGATGAACCCGCACTTTATGATGAACACTCTCGGGCTACTCGGCAACATGACAAAAGAGCCTATGGTGGCTGAGAGCATGCGGCAACTCGCCAATATGTATCACTACATCCTCAGCACAAGCAACATTGTGCCGCTGACCGACGAATTGGACTTTCTCCACAACTACATCTCGCTCATCCAACTGCGCTTTTCCGACGGTTGCATCAGAGTGGACTGCAGCGACGAGTTGGACAGCACCAACGGCTGGGTGCTGTCAATGTCGCTCCAAATGCTTGTGGAGAATGCAATAAAGCACAATAGCAAATCAGTAGAGCATCCAATCGTCATATCAATCAGAAAAGACAACGATGAAATTGTGGTTATCAACAACCGACAGCCGCTGTCGTCCGAAATCAAGTCGACCAAGATGGGCCTTGAAAACCTGCGCCAGCGCCTTGCTTCCGTAACAAAACAACGGATGAGCGTCTCCTCTACAGAAAGTAACTTTACAGTCAGAATACCAATCATTAAGCCTAAGTTTACAAATGAACGTATTGATCATCGAAGACGAACTGTCGAATGTTGAAATAGCCAGAAACGCACTGCATAAAATCGACCCGAAAATATCCGTACTCGGACCGCTCACGAGCATCCGCGAAAGTGTGGACTACCTCTTCAACAATCCCGCTCCCGACCTCATACTGTGCGACGTGCGCCTCGACGACGGCGACAGTTTCGAGATTTTCCGCCAGATGGAGACGTCTGCGCCGCTGGTTTTCGTAACCGCCTACGATGAATATGCGCGCGAGGCTTTCCGCGCCCACGGCCTGCGGTTTCTCAGCAAGCCGCTGAACGTAAACGAACTGCAGGAAGTGATCAACTTCGTGCAGCATAATTTCAACAAGCAGCAACGCCAACGCTTCCTTGTACCCACCGACAACGGGCTCAAGACCATACGCACCGAGGACGTGAACCTGCTCGCCTCACTCAGCGGTGCAACCAAGATAGTACTGTCCGATTGAAAAGAATATCTGATACCACGCCCGCTTGCGAAAATCGAGACAGAACTCGATGCTTCTCAATTCGTCCGCGTGAGCCGCGGCACAATAGTGCGCATCGACAAAATCACCGACCTCCTCCGCATTGGCAACGAACTTGCCGCCGTAAAGGTGGAAGGCAGCGACGAGCCAATCGCCGTGTCGCGCAACCGCATCCTCTTCCTCAAGCAAGCCCTCGACCAGTAGCCCCTACGCACCGCCTAAAGACAAAGGAAAGAATGGCGGAATTTCCGTCAGAAACGTGCGGAATCTATGTTTTTTTGCGATTTTTTTGTGGAAAATTTTGCAGATAAGAAAAATGTGCATATCTTTGTAACGATTTCAGTTTTGTAATCTTTACAGATTAATATGTCAAACGAAGCAATAGCACATCTCACGGCACACGGCGTAAAGCCTTCGGCACAACGGATAGCAATAATGGACTATCTGCTCTGCCACCGCACGCACCCCACCGTCGACGCAATCTACAGCGAACTTGTAGAGGCGATGCCGACATTGTCGCGCACCACAGTCTACAACACGCTGAAGTTGCTCGAAGAGCATGACGCCATTCTCGAGTTGACCATCGACAAGCGCACTGCCCACTACGACGGCGACACCACGCCCCACTCCCACTTCCAGTGCAAGCGCTGCGGACGAATAATCGACATTCCGCTGCAAAAAGTGGATGTAGAGCAAACGGCACACGACTTCGTAATCCAAGAAACCGAAGTCTACTACCGAGGCTATTGCCGACAGTGCCTCACAGCAATGAAAGAAACGGCAGACACCTGCCAAGACAAATAAAAAAAACAAAAACCCAATTTAAATCCTTACAATTATGTCAAAGAAATTTATCTGCACAGTATGTGGCTACGTACACGAAGGCGACGCCGCTCCAGCAAAATGCCCACAATGCGGTGTTCCTGCAAGCAAGTTTAAAGAACTCCAGGAAGACGAAGCCCTCAGTTTTGTAACTGAGCACGTTATCGGTGTGGCAAAAGGTTGCGACGAAGAAATGATCAAGGATCTCAACGCACACTTCAACGGCGAATGCTCTGAGGTGGGCATGTACCTCGCAATGTCGCGCCAAGCCGACCGCGAAGGCTATCCTGAAGTGGCTGAAGCATTCAAGCGCTACGCTTGGGAAGAGGCTGAACACGCAGCAAAGTTTGCCGAACTCCTCGGCGACCTCGTTTGGGACACCAAGACCAACCTCGAGAAGCGTATGGCTGCTGAATCGGGCGCCAATGCCGACAAGATGCGTATTGCAAAGCGCGCCAAGGAACTAAACCTCGACGCAATCCACGACACAGTACACGAAATGGCAAAAGACGAGGCTCGCCACGGTCAAGGTTTCGAAGGTCTCTACAAACGCCTGTTCAAGAAATAACGACAAGTTCGAATAACCAATTCAAGGGCGCTTTCCGAAATTACTGGAAAGCGCCCTTTTGTTTCTCACAACTCACAACAAGCGAAAACCGGACCGCATCACTGCAGTCCGGTTTCACCACAAATCTTTTTCGTTGTTAACAAACCAATAACTAACTATCTTTCAAGACTTGTCCCCGTAGGGATAACTCAAAAGTTCAAAAACTATTTTTAAATCTTATCGAATGCCTGTTTAAGGTCATCAAGTATGTCGTCGATATGCTCCGTACCAATCGACAAGCGGACTGTTGAAGGAGTGATGTGCTGCTGAGCCAACTCCTCTGGAGTCATCTGCGAGTGGGTAGTGGTGTATGGATGTATCACAAGGCTCTTCACATCGGCCACGTTGGCGAGCAATGAGAAGATCTCGAGCGAATCGATAAACTTCCAAGCCTCTTTCTCTCCACCCTTGATTTCGAAAGTGAAGATGCTGCCGCCACCGTTAGGGAAATACTTCTCATAGAGTGCGTGGTCGGGATGCGAAGGAAGCGATGGGTGGTTAACCTTTGCCACTTTCGGATTCTTACTAAGGAAGTCGACCACCTTCAACGCGTTCTCCACATGGCGCTCAACGCGAAGCGAAAGTGTTTCAAGTCCTTGCAAAAGGATGAAAGCATTGAACGGAGAAATCGTAGCACCAGTGTCGCGGAGGATGACCGCACGGATACGGGTCACGAAAGCCGCCTTTCCTGCCACATCGGCAAAGATAGCGCCGTGGTAACTTGGATCTGGCTTAGCCAGCGAAGGGAATTTGTCGGCATTGGCTTTCCAGTCGAAAGTGCCGCCGTCAACGATTACACCACCAAGGCTTGAGCCGTGGCCTCCGATAAACTTGGTTGCCGAATGCACAACGATGTCGGCACCGTGCTCGATTGGACGGATGAGGTAAGGAGTGCCGAAAGTGTTGTCGATGATCAACGGAATGTTGTGGCGGTGAGCCACTTCTGCGATGGCATCGATGTCGGTAACATCAGAGTTCGGGTTACCGAAAGTCTCGGCATAGACCACCTTAGTGTTAGGCTGGATGGCTGCTTCAAGAGCATCAAGGTCATTAACATTAACGATTGTATTCGTAATGCCCTGTGTGGCAAGCGTGTGGGTAATCAAGTTGAACGAACCGCCATAAAGGTTGTCGGCTGCAACAATGTGGTCGCCCACCGAAAGAATGTTTTGCAATGCATAGGTAACAGCCGCCGCGCCCGATGCCACAGCAAGTCCGGCTACGCCACCTTCAAGAGCGGCAACACGATCTTCAAACACGCCCTGTGTTGAATTGGTCAAACGCCCGTAGATGTTACCTGCGTCGCGAAGACCAAAACGGTCGGCTGCGTGTTGCGAGTTGCGGAACACATACGACGTGGTTTGATAAATAGGCACCGCACGTGCGTCGGTTGCTGGATCCGGTTGCTCTTGTCCAACATGCAGTTGGAGGGTCTCGAAGTGATATTTTTTTGTTGCCATATCTATTATGTTTTTAAAGATTGGTTACTGATGATTTTTATTTACACCGCAAAGTTACGGCAAAATAGACATATCTTCCAAGCATTTTTCAAAACTCAGAAAACATTTCCAAGCAACAAATTCTCCGCAGAATATTCGCCCACAAAACCTCAAAAATTCGCCTCTCAGCAGAATTTTATTCTACTGCGCATAAATTGGGTTGGGGATTAGTGCTTTTCAATAGTGACTGAATCACTCCAAATCCTTTAAATCGTCGAGGGTTAGATTGGTAAATTCCAATACAGAGTCGAGATCTACCCCTTTCGCCAACATCTTTTTGGCAATCTGGAGCGCTTTCGCCTTTTCGCCCTCCGCACGACCCTCTGCACGACCCTCTGCACGACCTTCTGCACGACCTTCGATGCGCCCCTCAACACGGCCTTCCTGCAATCCGTCATCATAGCCAGTCATAATGACGCTCCGCTGATAGCGCAGATTCTCCATGTGGCGCACATAGTCAGCACGATCCTCTTTCGACAATCCGTCAACTATCAAGCATTTACGTGCATCTTCCAAGCCAGGAGCCTTCGCGCCGTCCTTGATGTCGCCTGTTTTAAGGAAGTCAATCCACTCGTCAAGATTGTTGACAGCCAATTTGTCGAAATTGTCGACACAGAGCAAGTAGTATTCAGGGAATATGTCGCCAGCCTCTCGGTTTGTCTTCTCGCCTTTTGCAATGTTGTCGCCAAAAAACACCTCGCTCTGACGGTTGGAGAGTTTCAGCACATCGTAGGGAGCATGCAAGCCCTGGAACACAGTCTTGCCGTGGTACACATAGTCCTTAGCCTGCCCGAGAGAGAAATACACAATGTTGATAGAATACACCTTTCGCACCTTGTCGTAGTCGTCGCCGAGGTCAATATAGTCGGTTATCACTTTCGACACTCCATAGAGTATGCGGTGAAAATAGTTCAACTCACGGGTATTTTGGATTTCAAATATAGCAAGTTCGCCACACTCATTCTCGGCAAGGATATCTACACGATTGAACTTATCGTTCTCGCTATACTGGTTCGACTCACTGTCCAAAAAGCGTTTGATGGTGAACTTCTCGTTCAGCAGAGAATACATCAACCCTTCCAATACGGCATAATTTGCCTTGTTTCGGAGCAACCTCTTCATCGCCCAGTCAAATCGTATATAGTTTGCCATATTTATCTACTTTTTAAACGTTTAAGAGAATCTACTTTACAAACTTACACTTTTATCCCGACACTTCCACAACTTTCGCTTCCATTTTTTCATTTCTTTTTGTCGGCCACAAATAGAAAGGCAACCAAACTTCCCGTCTGGTTGCCTAAGAAACTTAATTCAATCCTATTTTCTTAAAAACCTTATTTCACTACAACTTTTTTGTTGCCTACAATGTAAATGCCCTTTGGGAGATTGTCTGTTGCCTCCGATGGTAGGACGTTGGCACGCAGTCGAATTCCTTGCAGATTGTACACGTCGACAGGTCCATTATAGCCATTCTCGTCCGATTGGATTTCAGTAACTCCGCCATCGCCATTCGCGCTAGCAAGCGTCCACGCTTTCAAGTCCTTGACTGTTGTCGATGCGGCGGAGAATGCCTCCACACCGTTGGCATCGGCATCGGTCGGGAACACGCGTATCGAAGTTGCCCACTTGTCGTTGACAAAGATGTCGACTATTGAATGGTCGATGAAGATGTTGATTTTCATATCGCTTCCCGCAACCGGGCGCTCCAAAAGCGCACAACGGTACACGCCATTATAGGTTCCTTCATCGTTGACCAGACGGGTCAGTCCGCTGAAGTCGGCAATCAGTTCGCCCGATGTAGGGTTATACTTAACCATACCCTCAGCGCTGCCGTTCTTGAAAATGTTAAAGCCAAACTCCGATGTGCCAACCTCAAACGTTCCGCATATTTCAACCTGACGGCCGCTGACTGGCGAAAGACTTTCGCTGCCTGTGAGCACAAAATTGTCGTGCGAATAAGCAGTTGCCGTGCGTAAGCCCGTCAAGCCTTCATAGGGTTTCTGCAATAGTGTGCCGTCGTCGGTGAGCGACCATTCGCGAGGAAGCGAATAGCAATGCGCCCAACCGAGATTCCAGTTGGATGCCGAAGGCAATTTGTCGGGCACGATGCCAAGCACCAACGTCTTGCCGTCGTGCTGATAGATTGTAGGCGAAAGCAGTCCGAATCCGTCGTGCGAAGTCATCTCAACGAGGCGCGGGCTCGATGATTTGGCATCGGCAACAAACGTGCCGTCGTCGGCGATAGAGCCTGTCCAATAGAGTGTACGCACTCCTTGAAGCGTAGCCTGTGGCGTGGCTGTAAACAGCCATTTACCGTTGGCCATCTTGGTAACTGTCGGCATTTCCCAAAACGTTCCGTCGGCGGCTACCGTGCTGCCTGAGAAAAACAGGTCGCCAGTATTACTCCAAGTGCCGGAAGTGGCATTGTAACGGTGGAGCGAAGTCGTACCGATGCCGCCCTTCGACGAGCCTACAATGATATAGGCATTGTCGCCGTTGCGGAAGAAATACGGATCGCGGAAATCGTCCGACAATCCGCTCGGACGGCCCGAAATAATCGGGTTGCCCGCATATTTCGTCCAATTAATCAAGTCAGCTGATTCAGGCACTGCCTGCGAAATCATAGCCTTGCCGTAGTCCACACCAGTGTAGATGATGTTAGGCTGTCCGCCAGTAATCACATCGTCGGCAAACACGCATCCGCTCCAACATCCCTTGATGTCGTAGGAGTCGCCAGGCGCAACGGCAATCTTTTCTTCACGCCAGTCGTAGAGGTTCTCGCTCGAGATGTGCCCCCAGTGCAAGCGTGCCATGTAAGGGCCGTCGCCGTTTTTCTGGAAGAACACATGGTAGCGGCCATTGGAATAGTACATGCCGTGGCTCTCGTTGGTCCATCCAGCGTCAGGCATGCCGTGGAAACGCGGACGCAGAAGGTCGTCGGCAAATCTCGACGACGGCACTGCCAAATCGGGTGTTTCCGAAGTTTGCCAACCTTGTATCTCTTCCTGGGTCTTGGCTTCATCCCATATTGAGACATCACTAATCAAGCCATTGAACGACATCAGTTCAAAGGGCCCCGATTTTCGTGTTTCCGTTCCCTGCCCCATGTACAGTGTGCTGGCTGCCATCGACACTGAGCCATTGGCCTTGCCAGAGCCCACCTCAATGCCGTTGTTGTAGAGTTTCACCGAACGGTTGGCACAGTCAACCACAGCCACCAGATTGTTCCACTGGTAGGTTGGCAACGGAGTGTCCACATCGATGCTCACAGGCCATCCGCCCACATAGGTGCTGAATGAATATTTACCGTTAAAACCGAGGTAAAAGCCGAAGCCCGTTTTCGCCGTCTTGTCCAAGCACGAAACGATTGGCGTCTTTTCGGTTGTGTTTGTGTCAATCTCAATGATTGGATAGCACGGCACTGCCACCCAGAGCGAAACGGTCATAGTCTTCGTTCCAGAGGGAATGATGTCGCCTATGGCAGCGTCAACATGCGATGTGTATCCGTCGAAGCGTAGGGCACTTCCGTTGATACCTTTCACACTCTCAGGAGCAAAATTTCCCTCAACGGCAAACTTGTTGCCACTAACTGTTTCTGTTATACTGCCGGAATTGGCCTGCATATCGAAATGCGCAACCATTTCGGCATTGGCGCTGACGGCTGCTCCAACCATCACACCCGTTACTATTGGTTTAAAGAATCTCATACACGAAATTAGGCAAAGTTCCGGACTCGGCACCGTTGTAGGCGCACCAAGCCCGGAACTTTTAAACATTTTTTTATTTCAAATAATCAAGTATGTTCTTTGTCAACTGCTCGATGTTGTGCTGGTAAGGGTTGACACCAGAGTTTTGGTTCCACTCATAGGCAGCCAAGCCGTTGGCTATGCAGCGTCCGTGTTCGGTGTTGGCGTAGAACTCAACGAGTCCGGCAACACAGTGGTCGCGCACGTGGCCCCAAGTGGCAAGAACGAGCGAGTTGGTCGTCACCTCGAAGTTCTTTATCACGTCAGGATAATTGCCCTTGCCATAGACGTTGCAGTCCCACATGCAGTTGTGGTCTTCGCGCTGACCCGGGCCAATCAACGGCAAGTTTGGATAGCCGTAGTTGTTAGGATCCTCAAGGGTGAGTCCGTTGTAGACAGCGTGGCCTGTACGGTCGTAGAATCCCTGGTCGCTGCCGTTGCGGAAGTCCCAACCAAGGTACGGGTTAATTACCCATACGTCGGTACCGCTACCGCCGTCGCCGTTGCCGTAGATGTTAGGCGCCATGTCGGATGGCACGAAGCCGAGAGGCACAGTGAGTTGTGTTGCCATGTTCGACAGGTAGAGGCTACCACCGTTGGCTGAATACAGGCGGAGGGCAGCGATAACATCATCGCTAACGAGAGCCTCTGGGAGGTTCTGCCAGCCGATTGGCAAGCCTACGCGGTCTATCTCAATCCAAAGCACAGGATAGAGGTCGGCATCGAGGTTGGCAATCTGCGACGGGCTGATAAACTCGGCATTCTCCTGCAGAGCAAACCAAGCCGCTGCTGCACGCTCATCGTCGTCAGGCAACTGCTGCACAGATTCGGCAAGCATCACATAGCCCATCTTTGGAGTGATGTAAGGGATGGTAACCTTCACTGTTGAGCCCTTCGATGCGTAATATTGGTCGTAGACCACGGCAACAGTGTAGGAGAGTTCCTTGTCCATTGGCTGACCTTTGAGTTCGCACGATGTAACTGCACCTTCAAGCACTGTTGCGGCATCGATATCACCGTCTCTAATCACCTTGACAGCAGTGATGCCGTCGGCCTGAGGAAGAGTCCAGTTGAGAGTAACCGTACGTCCGTTGACGTTGGCAGTTAGGTCGGTCACGTTGGCAAGTTCCACATAAGGGATAGTAGCCTTCACCGAGATGCCTTCCGACACATATCCGCCGTCGTAGAGCACCTTGACCGTATACATGTATTCCTCTTCCATCGGCTGTCCCTTTACAGCGTAGGAAGTAACCTTTCCGTCCAAACGGATAGGATTTGACGAGTTACCGTTGGTGATGAGCAATGCGCCTACCACATCGTTGTCCTGTGGCAGATTCCATGATAGGTTCACCACATAGCCGTCGACGGTGGCTTTCAAGTCGCTCACTTTTTGCAGAGTCGACAACTCCGTATAGCCTGTCGGTTCAAATTCCGAGCAAGAGCCAAGCATCCCGCATATCATTAACAGCAGAAGGATGATGCTATATTTTGATAGTTTTTTCATTTTTCCTGAGATTTTAATGGTTTACTTATACAAGTCGCCAGCATTGTCAAGTTGGTTGACTGGGATTGGGAAATAGATTTCGTCTTCTGTAAGGTTTGCGCCTTGGTAGTAAGAACGGAATTTCACTTCCGATGCATAGTAGGCATTCATCGTTTGCACGGCATTGCCCCAACGCACGAGGTCAAACCAGCGGAGACCCTCCATAGCGAGTTCCAGACGGCGCTCCATGCGCACTGCCTTCCGGGCATACTCTTGGTTCCATCCTGTTGCTGGGTATTCGCCTACATTGTAGTTTGCCACCAATGGGTTGCAGTCGATTGGTTCGTAGGAAGCATCGACCGATCGCGCTGCCTTGCGGCGGATGTCGTTGATAAGGGTGCGAGCCTCATCAAGGTTTTTGTTTTGCTCAATGAGAGCCTCTGCCTTCATCAGCATCACGTCGGCGTAGCGGATAAGAATCCAGTTGAGCGACGATGCGCCCCAAGGCACGATACCAGTCTTGACGTAAGGCGACTCAGGTGCCGGATAAGGTTTCTTGCCTGAATACTGGCCGTAGAGTTCGAAGTTGCGGCACCATTTCTCGTTGTACATGTGAGAGCGCCAAGGCATACCGATACGTCCGAGAGTGAAGTCGAGGCGAGGGTCAACGTTGCCTTCAAAGTCGGCCTTGTCCACATTCTTGTCGTCGGGAGCGCCGTTGAGATAAGGCAAGCCGTTTTCATCGGTGCGGAACGCGTTGACAAGGTTTTGCGAAGCAAGATAGAAATCATCGCCGTTACCGTAGAGGTTACCCTCCGACCATGTGCAGTTCAAGCAGTTGCTGAAGTTGTACTGATCTGGCGAGTTGGCTGATGAGAACTGGATGGCGAGTACCGACTCGTACTGGTTGTTGTATTCTGGCTTCGACATGTCGAGGAAGTTTGGATACAACTCATATTTCTTGCTGTCGATCACATATCCGGCATATTTCTCAGCCTCTGCCCAATCAGAAGTGAAGAGGTCCACGCGGGCAAGCAGCGCGGCTGCCACATAGCGGTTGAAACGTCCCACTTGATCCTGGCTTTCTGGAAGCACCTCGTAGCAGTTGCGCAAATCCGTCTTGATGAATCCTGCAATCTCGTCGCGGGTGTAGTGGTCAGCACGACATTCGCTCGGGTTTGCCACCGTCTCGTCGAAATATGGGAACTTGGCATAGATGCGGAGCATGTCGAAATAGTAGTATGCGCGGAGAGTCTTCATCTCTGCAATGTAGGATGCTTTCTCCTTATCGGTCAGCGACTTTGAGTTGCTGATGCCGCGGATGGCTGTGTTGCAGCGGCTGATGGAGAAATAGTTGTTGCGCCACTTGAAGTTAATCACATCGTTGTCGCTCTGCACGTTGCCCACCTCAAGTTGGTGCATGTAGGCTTCCATCGTAACGCCGTCGCCGCCCTTGAGAGCATCGTCGGAACGCACGTCAAACACCCAGTTGGTGATTGGACCGGCAAACGATTCATTGTTGCCGAAATAGTGGTTGAGCAGCGTTGCATACGCCGAAGTCATCAGGTCGAGGGCTTCCTCGTCGCCGATTTGCTCATCGGTAAATACGCCTTGCGGTTTTGTGTTGAGCAGGTCGTCGCACGACACTGCAGTCACACCCATAGAGAGGGCAACCGTTGCATATATTGCTTTCGTAAATATATTCTTAAAGATATTCATTGTTGGTCGTTTTGAATGTTAGAACTGAAGATTCAAACCCACTGTAAATGTGCGTGGACGAGGATATGCACCGTTGTCGATGCGTGCGCCGTATTCGCCTGGGAGGATTTCCGGGTCAAGGCCTGAGTAACGGGTCATTGTAAACACGTTCTCAACTTGTCCGTAGACATCAAGATTGGTTGCGCCAATCTTCTTGATGAGGCTCTTTGGCAATGAATACGCAAGTTTCAGATATTTCATCTTCATGTACGATCCGTTCTCTACATAGTAGGTTGAGAAACGGCTCTCGTTGTTGTCGTCGGTCAGTGTCAACGCTGGGATGTCGGTGTCGGTGTTGGTCGGTGTCCAAGCGTTCAAGATCTCTACACCACGGTTGGTTGAAAGGTTGCCGTAGCACATCGAGAGAAGTTGACGCTTCATGTGGTTCTGGATGTCGAAACCGAAATCGCCGGAGAAGAACATGTCGAGAGTGAACGCCTTGTAGCGGAACGTGAGGTTCAAGCCCAACGACAAGTCTAGGTTAGGATCGCCAATGATGCAACGGTCGTTTTCGTCAATCACGCCGTCGTTGTTAAGGTCGCGGTAGATGAGGCGGCCTGGGGCTGCACCTGTCTGAGTGGCGTGGTTTGCCACTTCTTCAGCATTTTGGAAGATGCCGTCGCAGACATATCCGTAGTAAACGCCCATCGGCTGGCCTGGAATTAGGCGCTGGTCGCCGCCGATAAATTTCTGGCGGGAGTTGAGCGTTACGAGTTCGTTCTTGTATTGCGACACGTTCAACGATCCGCTCCATGAGAAGTCGCCATACTGACGGCTGTTGTAGCCGAGGGTTACCTCCCAACCTGTGTTCTTCATATCACCGGTGTTGAGCCATATTGAAGCGTTCTCACCTGCCACGTCGAGTGCTGGCGGAATGGTGAGCATGTCTTTTGTTTTCTTGATGTAGTAGTCGGCGCTCAAGTTGAGTGTTCCCTTGAAGAACTGCATGTCGAGACCGATGTTGTTCTGATAGGTTGTTTCCCATTTAAGAGTTGGGTTACCTGTGCTCGACAGAGTGATGCCTGAGGTAGTCGACGAGTTCGTACCGTTGATGTCGTAGGCACCATTGCCGGTGTTGAAGATATAGGTCGAATATGCAGGATAGAGCGATGGGATGTTGGCGTTACCGTTCTGACCCCAAGAGTAGCGCACCTTCAAGTCGGTCACTACGTCGTTTTTCGGGAAGAATGCCTCTTGGCTCGGACGCCATGCGAGTGAGAATGCCGGGAAGATACCTGTGCGATAGCCTTTGGCGAAACGGGAGTTCTCATCGCGGCGGATGGTGAACGATGCCAAGTAGCGGTCGGCATAGTTATAGTCAATCTTGCCGAAGAGCGAGAACACTGACCATTGGGTCTTGCCGCCGCCATTGTTGCGGGTGCCTGTACCTGCGCCGATTTGCATATAGTCGGAGTCTTCAAAGGCGTAGCCCTCGCGCGATGCCGAGAGGTCGCGGAATGTGTAGCCGGTGGCTTCCGTTCCGAGGAGCACTGTCAGGTGGTGCTTCTCAGCAAATGTCTTGTTGTAGTTGGCAGTATTGGTCCATGTCCAGGTGTCGCCCTGTCCGTAGACGCTCGATGCGCTGTTCACGTCGCCTGGATTAACGGCACGGCCGAGAGTGTTGTTGAAATACTGGCTATGCTCGATACCGATGTTTGATTTCAATGTAAGTCCGTCGATTGGGCGGATTTCAAGATAGGCATTGCCGAGGATGCGCCAAGAAGCATAGTCGTTGTCCTTGCCGTTCTCGATCAGTTGCACTGGGTTGGAAAGGTCGGATGCGATGAGTTCGATTGGACGAGCCCAAGAGCCGTCGGTGCCGCGCACTGGAAGTGCTGGGTGCTGACTCATTGCGGTGAACGGGATGCCTCGATCGCCAGCGACGTCGACACCGCGGTTTTTCCAGCGTGACACTTGAAGGTTTTCGCCTACCGAGAGATATTTGTTGAAATCGTAGCGCGAATTCACGCGTGCTGAATAGCGCTCGTAGAATGTTTCCTGAATGTTACCGTTTTGGTTGATGTAGTTCAACGACAACAGCACCGAACTCTTTTCTGTGTTGTTGGAGATTGATGCAGTGAGGTTGTTGGTCCATGCTGTGCGGTAAACCTCGTCCTGCCAGTCGGTGTTGGTTGTAGCATAATTGGTGTTGCCTGCCACATATTGTTGAAGCACTGGAGTGGCGCCACTGCCGTAGAGCACATGCGACGGAGTGATGTTGGAATTCTTCGACGCTGCCCAGTAAGCCTCGCCCCATTGAGTAGCATTGAGCATCTCGTAGCGCTTGGCGATGGTCTGCGCACTCGCTGCATAGTTCACGTTGATTGTCATGCGGTCGCCCTTGCCTTGTTTGGTGGTAATGACAACAACGCCGTTGGCTGCGCGCGAGCCGTAGATTGATGCAGAGGCTGCGTCCTTCAACACCTGCATTGTCTCAATGTCGTTAGGGTTGATGCAGTTGATGTTGTCGGTTGGCACACCGTCGATAACATAGAGAGGGTCATTGCTCGAGTTGGCTGTCGACATACCACGCACACGGATTGTACCCGTGCCGCCAGGCGCCGCATCAGGCACCACGTTGACGCCTGCCAACTTGCCGGAAAGCGACTGCATCACGTTGCCTGTGCTTTCGCTCAAAGGCTCCTTCATGTTCATCACCGAGACAGCACCTGTAAGGTCGGCCTTACGCACTGTCTGGTAACCTACAACAACCACCTCGTCGAGAACTTCCGTGTTCTCTTCAAGACGTACGGTCATTTGTGATTGGGCTTTTGCTACAGTTGAATTGTAACCTACATAATAGAACTTGAGAGTCGAGCCCTCTGGGACTGTGATATCAAACTTGCCGTCGATATCGGTCGACACTCCTGCTTTTGTTGCCTCACAAAGCACCGATGCGCCGATGAGCGGTTCGCCGTCGGACTTCGAAAGGACTGTTCCATGCACAGTGATGTTCTGCGCTTGCGTCACCATTGCCACCATGAGCAATAATAGAGCACTGAAAATAAATCTTTTCATTTGTATGACAATTTTAAGGATTTCTGACCACAAAATTAATCCTACAAATATACCAAGCCTATAACGGATGTTGTGCAGCCTATCAAATTCCGTGCAATGCACGATTTTTAATAGCATTAGCACGATTTTTCATAACTTCAAGCCACAAATATAGCTCTTGAAGGTTTATGAATAAAGATGCCGCCTTGTAAAGGCGCAATGTCTATAACCTCTGGCTTTAGCCTGAGGAAAAGCAGACCAATCAACTAATTGCGTGCTGTAAGTACGCCACCGCACCAAATTTCTGGATTGAGTTCTATTTTTCTCCTTTTTAACCCTCAAAAATGCCAATTTTGAACTACACTAGCAATTTTTCAGTAAAATACTAAGACACAGATACATACAGATTCTCTCCGTAAATCCCCCGCGATTTTTTCCATAGAAATCCGTAAATCCCCCGCGATTTGGAGTGCTACATGGGTAGGGGTTTACGCCATTTTGGCGCGGGC
>CAVEIP010000051.1:0-9244 GCA_963615935.1 [Ruminococcus] lactaris
ACCTGCTCTATAAAATACCAATATTGCGAAACAATTCGGCATATTTCTCCGCTTTTTTCTCCACGGCAAGCGGATAGGCACGCGACGACGACACCATGCGATAGTGGCGATAGACCTCACCGCAATGAGTGAACTCCACGCTGCCGCCTGTTGCAGGCACCGACGTGCCTGTGAGCGAGGCAATAACCGATGCCGATTTCTCGCCAGCCGTTACGACAGTGCGGCACTGCGGCAACCTGTCGAGGAAAGCAAACAAATCAATCGGCTCGACCACCTCAAGAAACTTGTCGGAGGCATTGTCCTTTTGCCTTATCACCTTCACTGCCGCATCAAACATGGCGATGCCCTTCGTCTCGGCAAACACCCTGATAGCCTCCTCATCGTAGCCACCATCGCGCAGAAAGTGAGTCTTGTCGCCAAAGAAGATAATGCCCATAATGCGCCACATGTCGTTGGTGGGATTAGGGTAGTAGAACCGCATCGACCAGCGCTTCGCTGGCGGAGGAAACGACCCAAGCATCAGCACCTTTGCTGCCTTCGGGAGGAATGGTTCAAACGGATGGCATTCAACGGCGCCCATTTTCGAGAAGTTTACGGTAGGCCAACATCAATATAATGGCAAGCACCGCGCTCGACACCGCAAGCCAGGGCGACGATGCGCCCACTTCCGATGCTTCGGCACTCGCCATGCCTGCTTTCTGCAACCACGTCATCACCACAACCGAAGAGTTGTTGTAGGCGTGGGCAATGACCGGCACCCAAAGCGAGCCGCTCCAAAGATAGGCATAGCCAAAGATTGCGCCGAGCAGCATACGCGGCACGAAGCCATAAAACTGGAAATGGAGTGCGCTAAACACAAAAGCCGCAATCCAAACCGCCAGATGCTTGTTGCGCATACCCTCCTTAAACACCCGCTGAAGCGCTCCGCGGAAGAAGGTTTCCTCGCCAAGCCCAGTGACGACGCCCACAGTAGCGACCGTGGCAAGCAACCCCCAAATGGACGTGGAACTCATCAGCGCATCAGTGGTGCGTTGCGCCGCCTCTTCCTGCATCCGCATCCAGTCCTCAAGCGGTTTGAGCGAGTCGGGCAACGTCATCGACGCATTCCATTCGACCGTCCAGTTTAGCGCCGGAGTAGCCGCAACGAGAATCACGATAATGCCCAACGCCCCCAGTAGCGACGGCGCTTTCGACAAGCCAAGAAACCGCATCGGCCGACCAGCAACAAGCAGTCCGAGCATCACCGCTGGAAGGATAAACACAAACAAATCCTGCACTATCGTGCTAATCCACAAAGCCGGCACCTTATCGAGCCCAGGGATGGCATTCAGCAGCGACACCGACAATGCGACTATAAACAAGCCAAGCACCAAGCCCGAAGCAAGGATGGCAAGCGACTTTGCAACGGGGAAACCCGTTGATATTCTATTCTGAAACATAGTTCTTCTATTCAATCATTTTCAAAAATTCATCTTCGCCGATGATAGGAATGCCGAGCGATTTAGCCTTTTCCAACTTTGCCGGGCCCATATTTGCGCCCGCAAACACAAAGTCGGTCTTCTTCGAGATTGACCCCGAGTTTTTGCCGCCGTTGCGCTCAATCATCGTCTTGTATTCATCGCGCGAATGATGCTCAAACACGCCGCTAATCACAATCGTCTTTCCAACAAGACGGTCGGACTTCGACTGCAGGGCATCGGCAGAGATGCGCATCTGCAAGCCCGCCTGTCGAAGACGCTCCACGATGGCTACATTTTTCTCCTCATGAAAGAATGCCACAACACTTTCGGCAATCACCTGTCCGATTTCGTCGATGGCAGTCAATTGCTCCACAGTGGCAGCCATCAAGTCGTCGATTGAGCCGAAGGCAAACGCAAGTTTTTTTGCAACCGTTTCGCCCACATTCGGGATTGACAGAGCAAACACCACCCTTTCGAAAGGCACCTGCTTCGATGCCTCAATACCACGGAGTATGCGGCGCGCCGTCAGTTCGCCAACGCGACCTACGACGGTGAGTTTGTCGTCAGTAAGGTCGTAGATGTCAGCCACATTCTTCACCAACCCAACGACAAATAATTGTTCAGCCGTTTCCTCACCGATGCCGTCGATGTTCATCATCCGGCGACCCACAAAGTGCTCTATGCGCCCAGTGATCTGCGGGCGGCAACCGTCGCGGTTAGGGCAAACCCACGCTGCCTCGCCCTCATTGCGCACAAGCGGAGTACCACACACCGGACATTCCTTCACAAACTCCAGAGGCTTGCTTCCAGCCTCCCGTTGCGACAGTTCCACACCTACGATTTTTGGTATGATTTCGCCACCCTTTTCCACATACACATAGTCGTTGTCGTGGATGTCGAGTTGGCGGATAATGTCCTCGTTGTGGAGCGATGCACGCTTCACTATAGTGCCCGAAAGCAGCACCGGCTCAAGGTTTGCCACTGGCGTGATTGTGCCCAGACGGCCCGTTTCAAACGACACCGATTTCAGTTTTGTGAGTTCGCGTTCAGCCTGGAACTTATAGGCAATTGCCCAACGCGGCGATTTCGCTGTAGAGCCCAAGAACCGCTGTTGTTGAAGGTTATTGACCTTAAACACCAGTCCGTCGGTAGCCACCTCCAGTTGCTTGCGCGCCTCCGCCCAATGGTCGATAAACGCTTTCGCCTCGTCAATATCGTGGAGCAACGCCGTAGCGTCCGACACCTTGAAGCCCCATTGGCGCAGAGCCTGCAGGCTGTCGTAGTGGGTGGTGAACTGCAGGTTGTCGCCGAGCAGGAAATAGAAATACGCATCCAGTCCGCGGCGCGACACCTCGGCGGGGTTCAGAGTCTTCAGCGTACCTGCTGCCGCATTGCGAGGATTGGCAAGCAAAGGCTCCTCGTTAAATTCCCGTTCGCGGTTGAGCGCGTCAAACGACTTCCACGGCATCACAATCTCGCCTCTCACCTCAAACTTGTCAGGCCAACCGCTGCCAGCCAACGTAAGAGGCACACTGCGGATGGTCTTCACGTTGGTGGTCACATCGTCGCCGCGCACACCGTCACCGCGCGTCACAGCACGCACCAGCCGTCCATGCTCGTAGGTGATAGAAATCGACGTGCCGTCAAACTTCATCTCGCCCACCAGTTCGAGCGCGCCGCCACCGAGTTGCTGCTTGGTGCGGCGAAGGAAGTCCTCCACCTCCTCAATCGAGTAGGTGTTGCCAAGCGATTGCATGGGGCGCTCGTGAGCCACCTGTTTGAAGCCTGGCGTAAGGTCGCTGCCCACCCTCTGCGATGGCGACAAGGGGTCGAAAAGTTCCTTGTGTTCAGCCTCAAGGTCCTGCAGGCGACGCATCATGTCGTCGTACTCCTTATCGGAGATTGTAGGCTGGTTGAGTACATAATAATTGTGATTGTGCTTGTTGAGTTCCTCACGCAACCACTGTATTTCTGATTCAAACAAATCCATAGTTCTTCGTAATTTGCTACGAATATAGTCAACTTTTTCCAAAATTTGCCGCCACATTGCGTTCTTTTACACAGTTTGTAACTATTTTTGTAGAAATGATGAAACTCAGTGTTGTCATACCGGTTTATCGCGTCGAGGCATTTTTGGAGAAATGCGTCGGCAGCGTGTTGGCTCAAGAAGGCATCGACCTTGAGGTTATCCTCGTTGACGACTGCTCACCCGACGGATGCGGAGCACTATGCGACCGTCTTGCCAAGGGCGACAACAGGATAAAGGTGGTGCATCGCAGCATCAACGGTGGACTCAGTGCTGCGCGCAACACTGGCATCACCCAAGCCACGGGCGACCTGCTCACGTTTGTCGACTCAGACGACTGGCTTGCCCCCGGCACCTATGCGCCCAACGTGGAGTTGATGGAGCAGCAAGGCGCCGACTGCATCGAGTTTCCAGTTGCAGTGCGCCACGGCAGCCCCTCGGCGGAAAATTTCATTCCAAGTCTCGGCGCACTGACAGGCACATTCGCCGAATGGTATGGGCATCGGGGCTATATGCACAGTTATGCGTGTAACAAGATTTTCCGTCGCGACCTGTGGGGCGACACACGTTTCCCCGAAGGCAAATATTTTGAGGACATCATGACCGTGCCCTATGTGCTCCACCGAGCAAAACGCATCGTGGCATCAACCGCCGGGTGCTACTACTATTGCGTTGCCAACAGCGAAGCGATAACGCAACAACCGTCGCTAAAAAAAGAGCAAGACCTCACGGAAGGCAACATCCGCCTCTTCGAGTTTACCGCAAGCCATTACCACTTCAGCGATGCCACGCTCTACCATCATTTCATGGAAATACTTAACCGCCAAATCGGATTGCTGAAGATTGGCGGCGACCTCATATTGCCCGAGTTCAAGGTGAAATGGAAGTACGCTTTCCTCCAGCAGCCACTCCATCAGCGCATCAAGTGCATCCTGTGGCTGACGCTCGGCAAAAAAGCATTCTTTAAACTCTTTGCGCGATGATTTCCATAAGTTTCATAATCCCCTACTACAACCTTGAGCGAGAGTTGCTGCTTCGTGCCGTCGACAGCATCACCCTCGCCCGTCTGGACTGCGATTATGAAATCATCGTTGTTGACGACGGCACGCCCGACAGTCATGCTGAGGAATGGCTCCGCGGAAAGCCAGGTGTGCGCTATTTTCACCAGGCAAACGGAGGTCTCAGCGCCGCGCGCAACGCAGGCATTGACCTCGCCACGAAGGAATACATCCAGTTTCTCGACAGCGACGACTACCTTTTCCCGTCGGCCTACCGCAAGGCGGTGGAGTTGCTCCAGTCGGAGCGACCCGACATGCTGATGTTCAGCCACAAGAAGGTTTTCAGCCAAAGGCTTGACGACGAAGTGCTGCGAGCCATTGCCAGCGAGCAGTTTGCCGACGGCATCGACTATATGCTCAACTGCAACGTCTTTGCCGGCGCTTGGCACTATGTGTTCCGAAAGCAAACGCTCGGCAACCTGCGCTTCATCCCTGGAATTTTCCATGAGGATGAAGACTTCACTCCACGTCTGCTCGCCAATAGCGGCAAGGTGATTACCACCGATGCTGTGTGCTACGCCTACTACCAGAGGCAGGGCTCGATAACCAACAACCGCAACGAAGATAGGTTGGCGAAGCGCTTCGACGACATGATGCTCATTCTCTCAAGGATGAAGCAGTCGGCGGCGGGAACAAGCAACGACCGCCTCCAACGAGCATACACCCGGCGCTGCAACCAGTTGGCGTTGGGAATACTCTACACCGCACTTACCGACATGCCATCGGCATCGGCAACCATCAGCATTGCCGACCGTCTGGCTAAAGAAGGGTTCTGGCCACTACCAAAGGCGCGCTACACATGGCGCTACCGCCTATTCCGCCGCCTTACCGACAGCCGATGGAAACTGCGGATAATGAAATTATTACTAAAACGAAAATGAAGATACTTCTCATAGGCGAATACAGCAATGTGCATTGGACTCTTGCCGAAGGCCTCCGGGCTCTCGGTCACGAGGTGTGTGTGGCGTCGAACGGCGACTTCTGGAAAAACTACCCGCGCGACATCGACCTCGTGCGCCGGTCGAACGGCAAAGCCGACACCATGCGCTATTTCGCCAAGGTGTGGTGGGCATTGAGAAAGATGCGCGGCTTCGATGTGGTGCAGGTCATCAACCCTCTGTTTTTCGAACTGAAAGCAGAGCGCATCCGCCCCATCTACGACTATCTGCGCCGCCACAACAAACGGGTGTTTCTTGGAGCATACGGCATGGACTACTACTGGGTGAACGTGTGCCGCACCACGCAGACGTTCCGCTACTCCGACTTCAATTTCGGCTCTCGTTTGCGCACCGACGACATCGCCATGACTGAGGTGCACGACTGGATCGGTACTGAAAAAGGCCGCCTCAACCAAGAGATTGCCGCCGACTGCGACGGCATCGTGGCAGGGCTCTACGAATACTATGCCTGCTACAACCAAGTGTTTCCCGACAAGACACGGTTCATCCCCTTTCCCATCAACACCGACACCACGGTGCGCACGGCGCCGACGGTTGCCGACAAGGTGCGCTTTTTCATCGGTGTGCAGAAGGCGCGCGGCCGCTACAAGGGCACCGACGTGATGCTCCGCGCCCTCGAGAGCGTCGCCGCAGCCCATCCCGACAAGTGTGAGGTGGTGAAGGCGGAATCGGTACCATTTCCTGTGTATCAGCACATGATGGACTCGAGCCATGTGCTTCTCGACCAACTCTATTCCTACACGCCCGCCATGAACGGACTCCTCGCTATGGCAAAAGGGTTGGTGCTTGTGGGCGGCGGCGAGCCGGAGAACTACGAAATTCTCGGCGAGCAGGAGTTGCGCCCCATTGTCAACGTGGTGCCAGACTACGACGACGTACGCGACAAACTCGAACAACTGGCGCTCCACCCCGAACGGATTGCCCGCCTCAGCGACGAAAGCCGCACCTACATTGAGCGCCACCACGACTACCGCAAGGTGGCTAAGCAATACATTGACTTTTGGCTTGACCCAACGAAAAAACTACAATAATGATAGCATTCCCAAACGCAAAAATCAATCTCGGACTCTTCATCGAGCGGAAGCGCGAAGACGGGTACCACGACATTTCAACGGTGTTCTACCCCATCCCGCTCTGCGATGCAGTGGAGGTGGTACGGGCGGAAACGACCGAACTGTTTACCTACGGCAACCGCGTGGATTGTCCGCCGGAGAAAAACCTCGTGATGAAGGCTTACCGCATGCTCTCGGAGGAGTTCGCCCTGCCGCCAGTTGCCATACATCTCTACAAGCACATCCCCGACGGCGCCGGTCTCGGCGGCGGCTCGTCGGATGCTACGGCAGTGGCACGCATCCTCAACTCAATGTTTGCACTCGGACTTGATGAAGAGGGCATCGCCATCAGAGTGAAGCGCCTCGGCGCTGACTGCCCGTTTTTTGCCTACAACCGCCCTATGACGGCGCGCGGCATCGGTGATGTGCTCAGCCCTGTGGAGGTAGACCTGCACGGGAAGACAATGGTGGTGGTGAAGCCCGACGTGTCGGTGCCTACTGCCGCTGCCTACGCTGGCGTGACGCCCAAGATGCCCGCCACCGACATTGCCACGCTGATTGCTTCCCCCGTGGAAAGTTGGAAAGGTGCGCTTGTCAACGATTTCGAAGCGAGCATCTTCCCGCAGCATCCCGAACTGGCGGCACTGAAGCAGGCGCTCTACGACGCTGGCGCTCTCTACGCCTCGATGTCGGGCTCAGGCTCTGCCATATTCGGCATTTTCGAGAGTGACAATTTGGCAGATGCATTTGTTGCCGGATGCCAAGAGCACCTATTATACAAACTGAAACTCTGAACCAGCGCCATACTGAAAGTTTGGCAGACTTTTTGATAAGGCTGATTTGATAACACTCACGAAAAATAGAAAAAACGATATATCATGTCAGAAGAATCAAAGAAAGACTTGAAAGAACAGAAAGAACAATCTGCCGAGATGCCAGAAGTGGAAGCAACCGCTGAAGCGGCTGAAAAAACGACCGTCGAAGCAGAAGAACCCACAGCAGAGGAGGCTCTCCAGAAGCAACTCGACGAGACTAAACAACAACTCGAAAAGGCGCAAAAGGAATACATGTTTCTCCTTGCCGAATTCGACAATTTCCGCAAACGCACTCTGAAAGAGAAGCAAGACCTCATCAAAAACGCCTCTGAAGGCGCGATGAAGGACCTTCTGCCAGTCATCGACGACTTCGAGCGTGCCATCCAGGCATCAGAGAAGAGCGACGATGTGGATAGCATCAAGGAGGGCGTAAACCTGATTTACAACAAGTTTGTGAAATATCTTGAGAAGAATGGCGTGAAAGCCATCGACTCCACCGATGCCGACTTCGACACCGAATACCACGAGGCGGTGACCACATTTCCTACCGACGACGAGTCGAAGAAAGGTAAGGTTATCGACACTGTGGCTAAGGGCTACACGATGAACGACAAGGTGATTCGTCACAGCAAAGTTGTTGTGGGACAATAAATAAAGGAGGCTTACAATGAGCGAAAAGAGAGATTACTACGAAGTGCTCGGCGTTGACAAGAAAGCAACGGCCGACGAGATAAAGAAAGCCTACCGCAAGAAAGCAATCCAGTATCACCCAGATAGAAACCCCGGCGACAAGGAAGCCGAGGAGAAATTCAAGGAAGCGGCTGAGGCCTACGACGTGCTTAGCAACGCTGACAAGCGTGCCCGCTACGACCAGTTCGGCCACAACATGGGTCCGCAAGGATTCGGTGGCGGCGGTGCCGGCGGCTATGGCGGATTCTCAATGGAGGACATCTTCAGCCAGTTTGGCGACATCTTCGGCGGTTTTGGCGGTGGCGGATTTGGCGGCAGCCGTGGCGGCCGTCGCGTGAACCGCGGCAGCGACCTGCGCATCAACGTGAAGGTCACGCTAAAAGAGGTGGTGCACGGCACAACCAAGAAGTTCAAAATCAACAGATACGTGCCTTGCGAGCACTGCAAAGGCACGGGCGCAAAGGACGGCACAGCCTTCCACACTTGCTCTACGTGTAACGGCACGGGAGTGGTTACCCGTGTGCAACGCACCATCCTCGGCATGGCGCAAACGCAGTCGCCGTGTCCCGACTGCCACGGCGAGGGCAAAATCATCGCTGAGCAGTGTCCACACTGCCACGGCGAGGGCGTGGAGCGCAAGGAGGAAATCATCAGCGTTAACATCCCTGCAGGCGTGGCCGACGGCATGACGCTCAGCATGAGCGGCAAGGGCAACGCAGCGCGACGCGGAGGCATCACGGGCGACCTGCTCATCCAGGTGAGCGAGGAGAAGCATCCTGAACTGGTGCGCGACGAGAACGACATCACCTACAACCTGATGCTCGACTTCCCTACGGCGGTGCTCGGCGGCAAGGTGGAAGTGCCTACGGTCGACGGCCGTGCGCGCGTCTCCATCGAACCAGGCACTCAGTCGGGCAAGGTGCTGCGCATGCGTGGCAAGGGCATCCCGGCAATGCACGGAGGCGGATGCGGCGACGAACTCATCAACGTGATGATCTACACTCCTGAGCATCTGTCGGCGGAAGAAAAGAAAGACATAGAGCGCATGCGCGACTCCGACAATTTCAAGCCGTCGGAGAGCGACAAATGCAGAATATTCAGCCGGTTGAAGCACATCTTCGACTAACTCCCAAGACTATACTACAAAAGCGTGTCGACCTCGGCACGCTTTTTTTATGTACGTT
>CAVEIP010000051.1:9254-15038 GCA_963615935.1 [Ruminococcus] lactaris
CGATAACGATCATTCATTATGCAACATATTAATGAAATCCTTCAAAATTCAATACAGAAGAACTGGGAGGAACTGGCTTTAACCGATTTCGGCGGAATCTCTTTGCAATACCGCGACATCGCGCGCAAAGTGGCGAAACTCCATCTTTTGTTTGAACATGCCGGCATTGAAGAGGGCGACAAGATTGCTCTCTGCGGCAAAAACAGTACGCAATGGGCTGTGGCTTTCATCGCGGGGCTGACCTATGGCGCTGTGCCTGTGCCTATTCTCCACGAGTTCAAGCCAGATCAGGTGCACCACATCCTCAACCACTCCGATTCGCGCATCCTGTTCTGCGACCAGAACATCTACAAGCAACTCGACCTGTCGACAACGCAGAAAATCGAGGCGGCTTTCGACATTGCCGACTACTCTCTGCTTGAGTCGAACAACGAAAACATAAAGTATGCCCGCGCTCACCTCAACGAGATTTTCGGGCAACGCTATCCAGAGCGGTTCACCGCCAACGATGTGGTCTACAAGACTCCCGACATGGAGCAACTGGCCATCATCAACTACACGTCGGGCTCTACGGGCTTCTCTAAGGGTGTGATGGTGCCCTACCGCGCAATCTCGTCGAACATCGCCTTTGCGCTCACCAAACTGTCGTGGCTCGGTCCAGGCGACGAAACAATCTGCATGCTTCCGCTTGCCCACATGTTCGGTCTTTCCATCGAGATGCTCCACCCGCTGGCAAAAGGTTGCCACATCAACTTCCTCACGCGCGTGCCATCGCCGAAAATCATCATGGACGCCTTCGCAAAGGCTCGTCCGCGACTGATAATCACGGTGCCTTTGGTGCTTGAGAAAATCATCAAGACCAAGGTGTTCCCGCTGCTCGACAAGCCTGTGATGAAACTCTTGATGACCATGCCGTTTGTCAACGACCGCCTACTTGCCAAAATTAAGGCAAAACTCAACGAAACGTTTGGCGGACAACTCTTTGAAATCATCATAGGCGGCGCGGCTCTCAACGCCGACGTGGAGAAATTCCTCCGCCGCATCAACTTCCCATACACCGTGGGCTACGGCATGACGGAGTGCGCTCCGCTCATCTCCTACGCCGGCCACGAAATCAACCGCCCGGGCGCTTGCGGCCTCCCTACCGACAATGTGGAGGTGATGGTCGACTCTGCCGACCCTGAGAACATCGCCGGCGAACTCCTTGTGCGTGGCGCCAACGTGATGCTGGGCTACTACAAAAACCCTGAAGAGACTGCCACAGCGCTGCGCGACGGCTGGCTCCACACGGGCGACATCTGCAACATCGACAGCGACGGCTTCATCTATATCCGCGGCCGAAACAAGAACATGATTCTCGGTCCGTCGGGACAAAACATCTATCCAGAGGAGATTGAGCAGAAACTCAACAACCTTCCTTACGTGGGCGAGTCGATTGTGCTTGAGCGCAACGGCAAAATCATCGCTCTTGTGCATCCGGACTACGACAATGCCCACGCGCAGGGTCTCTCCGACGAGGACATCGTCAAACTGATGAACGACAACATCGCCCAACTCAACAAGGAAATCCCTGGCTACTCGCATGTGGCTGCGGTGGAAATCCACGAAGAAGAATTTGAGAAAACTCCGAAGCGCTCCATCCGTCGCTTCCTTTACAAATAAGCAATCAAAGACATATATCTATGAAGAAAATAAGCATTCTGGCAGCCATCGCGCTCACAAGCGCGGCAGCCTCTGCGCAGACAATGACGCTCAAGGGCACCATGCCCGACGAATTTAACGGCAAGAAGGTGGTTCTCGTTGACCTTGACACGCGTTCCCACATCGACAGTACTACGGTGAAGGCTGGCAACATCACGTTCAACACTAAGGTTGCCAGTGGCGAGGCTATGCCTGCCGCTCTGATGATAAACAACCGCCGCGTGCTTAACTTCATCCTCGAGCCGGGCGAAGCCATAATCTACGAGAACGGACAGGTGAAGGGCACTCCGCTCAACAACCTCAACGAGAGTGTTGGCGAGGCTCTCGACAGCCTCAGCCGCGACTACAAGGCTAAGCAGGGCGAAATCATGAAGTCGTCGATGAGCAACGACGAGAAGATGAAGGCTGCCGAGACGCTCTACAACGAGACGGCAATGAAAAACGGCGATATCCTTATCGACAACTACAACGCCAACAAGACCAACGCTGTGGGCTACATGCTCTTCCAGCAGGTGGCCGACGGCATGAGCGTGGCTGAGATTGACAGCCTTTTGGTTGGCGCTGCCGACTGGATCAAGGCGTCGAAGATGGTTGCGTCGTTCAAGAATACTGCCATCAACGTCGAAAAGACTGCCCCGGGCAAGATGTTTACCGACTTCTCGGTGAAGACAAGCGCAGGAAAGACAGTCAAACTGTCGGACTACGTGGGCAAGGGCGACTATGTGGTGCTCGACTTCTTCGCAAGTTGGTGCGGGCCGTGCCGCCGCGAAATGCCTACGCTTAAGGGCATCTACAACAAGCACAACTGCAAGGGATTGAAGGTGATCGGTCTCGCCGTATGGGATGAGCCTGCCGACACACAGAAGTGCATCAAGGAACTGTCGTTGCCTTGGACCGTGATCGACAACGCACAGGCTGTGCCTACCGACATCTACGGTGTGCGCGGCATCCCCCACATCATCATCTTTGCGCCCGACGGCACTATCGTGGCGCGCGACCTCCGCGGCGAGGAATTGGCTGCCAAGGTCGACGAACTGCTCGCAAAATAACATCTGCTGCCGATGGCTTATTTCTCTATAATCATCCCCGTCTACAACCGCATCGATGAGGTGCGCGACCTCCTCGACAGTCTTGCGCGGCAAACGAGCAAGGACTTTGAGGCGGTAATCGTGGAGGACGGCTCTACGCAGCGCTGCGACGGCGTGGTGGCTGAGTTTGCCGACTGCGTCGACGTGAAATATTTCTTCAAGGAGAACGAGGGGCGGAGCATTGCCCGCAACTATGGCATGGAGCATGCCTCGGGCGACTATTTCCTGTTTTTCGACTCCGACTGTGTTATCCCCGAGCACTATATCGCTACTCTTGCCAAGGCGCTCAAGGAGCATCCCGTGGACTGCTTCGGCGGGCCCGATGCTGCCCACAGTTCGTTTAGCGACACGCAGAAGGCCATCAACTACTCGATGACGTCGTTCCTCACCACGGGTGGCATCCGCGGCGGCAAGGTGCAACTGGAGAAGTTCGTGCCGCGCACGTTCAACATGGGTTTCTCGCGCAAGGTGTGGGAAACGGTGGGCGGCTTCCGTGAGATGTTCTCCGAGGACATCGACATGAGCACACGCATCCGCAAGGCGGGATTCTCGATTGCGCTCATCCGCGACGCGTATGTCTACCACAAGCGCCGCGTCAATATGCGTCTGTTCTGCCGACAGGTCTACGTGTTTGGCATGTCGCGCATCACTCTCTATCTGCTCTACCCTGAGTCGCTGAAACTCGTGCATTGGCTCCCTGCAGTGTTTGTCATGGGCGTGGCAGCAATGGCTCTGCTGGCGGTATTCGTCCACTGGATGTGGATTCTTCCGCTGGTGGCATATCTGCTGGCGGTGTTTGCCTGCGCATGGGCGGAGACGAAGCGCCTGAAGATTGCTGCGCTCGCCATTGCGGCAAGTGTGATTCAGTTGGGCGGCTACGGATGCGGATTTCTGAAGGCGTTCTTCACCAAAATTCTGCTGCACCGCGGCCGTGACATCAACGAGGAGATAGCCATCCGCAAAGGCAAATAGCCATGGACAAACCCTACCGCTCCAGCCGCATCTCCGACCTCTCTGAGGAGGACCGTCCGCGCGAAAAGGCGCTGGCGCTGGGAGTGGACGCTCTAACCACCACCGAACTGATAGCACTACTCCTTGGCAGCGGCACGCCTGGGGAGTCGGTGATCAACCTTTCGCAGCGCATCCTTGCCGAGTCGGGCAACAGCCTGCAGGAACTGTCGCGACGCACAATCAAAAACCTCGTACGCTCATTCAAGGGCGTGGGCGACGCCAAGGCGGTGACGCTGCTCGCCGCCATAGAGTTGGGCAAACGCTACGCGCAGGAGGGACCTGTGGAGAAGCCCGTGATCGACATGCCCTCGAAGGCCTACAACCTGATGCGCGACAAACTCATGGGACTCGACCACGAGGAGTTTTGGGCAATCTATCTCAACAACGCCAAGCGGGTCATTGCCCGCGCCAAGATTAGCCAGGGTGGCACCACCGCCACCGTGGTCGACACCAAGATTGTGCTACGCCACGCCATCGACCACCTCGCTGCAGCAATCATCCTCGTGCACAATCATCCGTCGGGCACACTCCGCTCCAGCCGCCAGGACGACGCCATCACCGAGCGCATCAAGAAAGCCGCCGCCATGATTGATGTCCAAGTAGTGGACCACATCATCTTCACCAAAGACGCCTACTACAGTTACAACGAAGCGGGATTGATATAAATCCCTCCGCATAGCAGAATGCCCCTCTGGAATAGGGTGTTGGCGATAAAATAAAGTAACAAAAGAAAATGCATGAATCGTGCATGACTAGGCTGAAAGCCTTGGTGCTACATAGCCCAGGGCAGCGCCCTGGGTACAAACGAATTAGGCTAAACGCCCTGTAAGGGCAACACAAAACCAGCGACGGTGATTTGTACTGCGCTTACAGCGCGCTATTCGTGTGTCGCGGCTAACCCAGGGCGCTGCCCTGGGCTATGTAGTACCAAGGCTTTCAGCCTAGACACGCCCACTGACTTCACGATACCGATGCCATATCTGTTTGGGCGGTGCCGCAAACTAATCCTTGAAAACATAGTCAGAATTATAATCCACTCCGTATGATTCAAGAAATTTACGATATTCCTCAGCGAAAGTGAGGCGAGTGTGATGTTCTTTTTGACGGGATATGTAGTCAATGGTTTTCTCAACTACCGACTGACTAACCGAAAACGCAGCATAGCCGCCTTGCCATGAAAATTTGCCATAATATGCGCCAATTGATTTAATCCAACGGCTGCTATTCCTTTTCAGTTCCTCCACGACATGGGCAATGCTCTCATCTCTCGATAATAGGAATAATGTATGGATATGGTCACCGACTCCACCTATAAGGACATTGACACATCCACATATTTTCAACGTCTCAGCCATATATCCGTAGAGGCGTGGCAAATCCTCATCACGCAGCACAGGACTCGTCGTTTTTATATGAAAGATGAGGTGAATATAGATTTTACTCAATGACTGTGGCATGGCGTTTTTTTTGCAAATATAAGTAATTGTGTCAATGGCAACGACATTTGGCATATATTAATATGCATAAACCGCACAATTAGACATTTTTTAGCGATGGAATACGTGTTGATATTGTTGGTGTTGGGATGGGTGGAGTAAGTGCGTTTGTGTGGAAATGATACATACGTAACCTGCAGATACTGCGATGGTAGTAATAGGCTGAAGGCCTTAGTTCTACATAGCCCAGGGCAGCGCCCTGGGTCGGCCAAAGCACACGAATAGCGCGCTGTAAGCGCAGTACAAATCTCCGTCGCTGGTTTTGTGTTGCCCTTACAGGGCGCATCGGCTAACACGCTTTTACCCAGGGCGTTGCCCTGGGCTATGTAGTACTAAGGCTTTCAGCCTAGGCTCCCCTCGCCGCACCCTCTGGATTTCCCCTCCTTGCGGCACAAAAAAACGGGCTGGCCTTGCGGTCAGTCCGTTTTTTGGGGTATCTAGTTACCTATTATTTTACGATAACCTTGGCGGTGTGGTTGCCGGAGCGT
>CAVEIP010000052.1:0-350 GCA_963615935.1 [Ruminococcus] lactaris
TTCTGATACGGATAAGAAGAGATCGTCCTCATTGCGCCCGAATCTGACATATTTGCGTTTAGCAAAATTCAAGGTTTCGCTAGTGGATTTTGGAAATCCGAGTTTGCCAGTTGCTTGAATCGTAGCCTTCAGCTTAATACCGTATTTTTTTGCGCTTAAAATTTCCATAATAAAGAATTGCTGTTTCTACAAAGTTAGAAAAAATATTTTCACAGGGTATGTTTGTTATAAAAAATTATTGTGCTAATTTCAAACATTTCATTTGATTGTTTGCAAACTTTGTAGGTCTGTTCTGGTATGTTTACAAAACTTTGTAAATATACAATTTATTTTCATGTCTTGTGTAATGG
>CAVEIP010000052.1:360-15026 GCA_963615935.1 [Ruminococcus] lactaris
GTGTAATGGGGTGCTTTACGTGGTTTGGTTTTCTTGGTTTAGTTTTGTGTGTGCTGCATTTTTTGTTTCTTTGCATGAATAACTCACTGAAATCTCTAGTTGAGGAGAAAATATTGTCAAATTGCTCAAATGTTGGTGGGGTGGACCAAATAATCTGCCGTTGATTTTCTCAATTCAAGGGTTTACACTACCTTTGTGTTTTGCAAAACGACAAGACGTAAGCATTGGAGGAATATCTACAGGATTTAAACGAACAGCAGTTGGAAGCTGTGCGCTATGACGGAGGTCCGTCGCTGGTGATTGCCGGCGCCGGGTCGGGCAAGACGCGCGTGCTTACCAACAAAATTGCATATCTGGTGGCCAACGGCTACGACCCACGACGCATCCTTGCTCTGACTTTCACCAACAAGGCTGCGCGCGAGATGCGTGAGCGTATCGCTGCTCTGATAGGCGAGAGCCAGTCGCAGAAACTGTGGATGGGCACATTCCATTCTATGTTCTTGAAGATACTTCATTTCAATGCCGAGCGCATAGGCTTTCCGCCGAACTTCACCATCTACGATGCCGCCGACACCAAGTCGGCGATCAAGCAGATAATAAAGGAGATGGAACTCGACGCCAAGGCTTATCCAGTCAATACTGTCGCTTCTGCAATCTCCAACGCAAAAAATTCGCTTTTCAGCCCTACGGACTATCTCGCTGACGCCGACCTATGGAAGCGCGACAACTACCTCGGCCGGCCGATGCTCGGCGAGGTGTATCGCCGCTACTGGGATCGTTGTCGCCATAGCGGGGCAATGGATTTCGACGACATCCTGTTCTACACTAATATCCTGTTTCGCGACAATCCCGACGTCTTGCAAAAATATCAGGGATTCTTCCAATATATTCTTGTCGACGAGTATCAGGACACCAACTTCTCGCAGCATCTTGTCGTGCAGCAACTGAGCAGGATGAACCGCAAGGTGTGTGTGGTAGGCGACGATGCGCAGAGCATCTATTCCTTCCGCGGCGCCGATATCCAGAACATCCTGAAACTCGAAAAGTACTATCCTGGACTGAAAACGTTTAAACTGGAGCAGAACTATCGCTCTACGCAAACCATCCTCAATGTGGCAAATAGCCTGATTGAGAAAAACCGCAATCAGATTCCCAAACGGATATTCTCGAAGAATGCTTTGGGAGATAAAGTGCCCGTGATTTCGGCATTGACCGACTATGAGGAGAGTTTCATTGTGGCAAACCGCATCGTGGAGATGAAGATGCTCGAGGCTGGCAGTTATGCCGATTTTGCTATCCTCTACCGCACCAATGCCCAGTCGCGCCTGCTTGAGGAAACGCTCCGCAAGCGCAATGTGCCTTACCGCATCTATGGCGGTCTGTCCTTCTATCAGCGCAAGGAAATCAAGGACGCCCTATGCTATTTCCGCATGGCTGTTAACCCTAACGACGACGAGGCATTGCGACGCGTTATCAACTATCCTGTGCGAGGCATTGGCGACAAGACGGTGCAGAAGGTGCGTGCCTGCGCCACGGTCAATGGCGTGAGCATGTGGGATGTGCTTGGCAACATCGCTGGGTTCCAACTTGACGTGAATTCGGGTACGGCACGAAAACTCATTGGCTTCAAAGACCTTGTCGGCGAATATATCGCAAAGGATTTGTCGGGAGCCGATGCTTTTGAAACGGCGCAGACAATCTATGCCACTTCGCGCATATTGTCGTCGCTCTTCACCGAAAACACGCCCGAGAATATAAGCCGTCAGGAGAACCTCAGCGAACTTCTCAACGCAGTGAAGCAGTTTGTCGACGAGCGCCACGAGATGGGCGACGAACACGTGTCGATGGCCGACTTCCTCTCCGAGGTGTCGCTTGCCACCGATCAGGACAGCGATGACGACAGTACCACACCGAAGGTTACGCTGATGACGGTGCATGCCGCCAAGGGCCTGGAATTCCGCAATGTGTTTATTGTTGGCGTTGAGGACGAACTCTTCCCGTCGGTGCATGGCGGTGGCTCCATCTCGGAAATAGAGGAGGAGAGACGATTGCTCTATGTGGCAATCACAAGGGCGCAGGAGCATTGCGTAATGACCTATGCCCAGTCGCGTTACATCAATGGCGCTACGCAGCCGTGTAGCAGTAGCCGATTCTTGAAGGACATCGACCCCAATCTGCTCGACGTGTCGGCGCGCCGTGATTCCATCGGCTATCAGCCTCGTTCCGAGCGACGTGGCCACACCGCAGACTATTTCTCGCCTAAGACCCGCACCTACGTTGTGCCACGGGAGAAGAAGTCAGCACCCGAAGGACTCGTGTCGATGAAGAAGGTCACTGCCACTGCAGCGCCCGCATCGGCGGACAGTGGCGCAACCGACTACAGTGTTGGTATGCGCATAAACCATTCCCGTTTTGGGGTTGGCACAATCAAGGGCATCGACAGCATGCCGGAGTTGAAACTCACCGTAGAGTTCGACAACACAGGCACTAAGGTGCTTCTTGCAAAATTTGCTAAAATAACTATTGTTGAATGACAACACAGATTAAAACACCATACTACCTCGTGCATGAGGACAAACTTCGGAGAAACCTGGAGTTGATTAGCGACGTGTCGAAACGTTCGGGGGCAAAGATAATAATGGCATTCAAGGCCAATGCCCTATGGAAAACGTTTGGCATCATCTCGGAGTATTGCAAGGCATCGACCGCCAGTTCGCTCAACGAGATGCGCCTGTCGCTCGACTATCTTGGCCGCGACGTGCATGCCTATTGTCCAGTCTATACCGACGACACTATTCGTGAATTTGTCGAAGGATGTAGCCATATGGTGTTTAATTCAGTGGCTCAATATGAGAAATACCGCGCTTTGGTGGCCGACTACAATGTCGCTAATCCCGACAGCCGCGTTAGTTGTGGATTGCGGGTGAATCCAGAATGCTCGGTAATAGAGACCGACCTCTACAATCCTTGCAAGCCAGGGTCGCGCTTTGGCGTCACCCGCGATGTGCTTGGCGACAAGTTGCCTGAAGGGCTGGAAGGATTGCATTTCCACTGCCTTTGCGAGTCGTCGTCCTACGACCTTGAGAAAGTAATTGCCGCTTTTGAGGAGCGCTTCGGTTGCTTCCTGCCGCAGTTGAAATGGGTGAATATGGGAGGCGGACATCTGATGACGCGCGCTGGCTACGATGTGGAGCATTTGATTGCTCTGCTGAGCGATTTCCGTCGCCGTTATCCTAACCTTGAGGTTATCCTCGAGCCTGGCAGCGCTTTCACGTGGCGCACTGGTGAATTGGTGACTACGGTGCTCGATGTGGTTGAAAACCAAGGCACCAAGACCGCCATCATCGATGCTTCGTTTGCGTGCCATATGCCCGACTGCCTCGAGATGCCTTACCAGCCAACGGTGGCAGAGGCACTTCCCCAGCCGACGGAGGGTAAGCCAACTTATCGCATTGGTGGCAACTCATGCCTGAGCGGCGACTTTATCGGTGACTGGAGTTTCGACAAGCCGCTGAAGGCTGGCGACATACTTACGTTTGAAGACATGAATCACTATACTACGGTCAAAACACATATGTTCAACGGCATCAGCCATCCGTCGATGGTGTTGCTGCATGCCGACGGACAAATGGAAACATTGAGAGAATTCACTTACGAAGATTATCGCGACAGAATGGATTGAATATGGATGCAACGCTGAATATATACCCTCTGAAGTTTAAGCCAAACTTGAAAACCGTGATTTGGGGCGGTGACAAAATCCGTCAACTGAAGAAGTTGGCTGATGCGCCCGACTCGATTGGCGAGAGTTGGGAACTGACTGGTGTGCCTGGACAGGAATCGGTTGTGAGCAACGGCGTCTATGCCGGCCGCGACATCAAGTCGCTTCTCCATGAATTTGGAGTGCAACTTGTGGGCTCCGATACTTATGCAAAGCACGGCGACATGTTCCCCATTATGGTGAAATTTATCGATGCCGCCAAGGACTTGTCCATTCAGGTGCATCCCAATGACGATTTTGCCCTTCGCCGCCATCAAGGCATCGGCAAGACGGAGTTGTGGTACATCGTTCATGCCGAGCCTAATGCCATCCTCTATTCTGGATTCTCCCACAAGACGGACGAAAACACCTTCCGCCGTCAGATTGTGAGTGGCGATGTGGTGCCGCAACTCAACTGCTTCCATCCATGCCGTGGCGATATTTTCTATCTTCCGGCAGGCCGTGTGCATAGCATTGGCGCTGGCAATTTCATCGTGGAAATTCAGCAGTCGAGCGACATCACATACCGTATCTACGACTTCGACCGCATCGACAAAAACGGCAAAAAGCGTGAACTTCACACCGACCTTGCCCTCGATGCACTTGACTACGACGAGTACGACGACTACAAAGGTCACCTCGAACTTGATGCGCACGGGTCGGCATTGATTAAGCGTTGCGATAAATTTGAAGCAGAACTGATGCGTGTGGAGCATCCAGTAACGGTTGGCGTGAACAAGACTGGCAGTTTCCGAATTCTTATCTGCATTACTGGCGAAGTGGCAGTGGAATGCGGCAATGGCGCAAAAGAAACAGTTGCCACTTGCGAAACTGTGTTGCTCCCTTATGCTGCCGACAAGGCTACAATCAGTCCGCTTGGCGGAAAACCTGCGGAAATCATCTCGGTTGTGATTGACTGATGAGCGGAAACATACTGCTTTTCAATCCAGAGAACGACCTTGCTCTTGCTGCCGACGTTGACCATTACACAGCACCCACGTTGGCGCGGAAACTCCGCAGTGACTTGGCGCTGTTGCCGATGTGGATAGCCCAAGACGGAAGTTGCATCGTTGCTCCAGCAACCGAAGAAAACGAAAAATTTATCCTACAGAATAAGGCGAACCTTAAAGGCCTTGCGGATGTGGACATCTACAAGGGCGAAACCTTTGCGCCGATGCCTTGGGGCTGGAGTAGGTCGGTGCGCAACGAGTTTCGGCGGATGGGAGTGGAAACGGTCGCCGATGATGCGTTTCTTGTTCGGTTGCGACAGTTGTCGAGTCGCAAAACCACGGTCGATATGCTTACGATGCTTGATCAAAACGGCATACCAGTGCCGCCTATGCCACGGCTATGCCTGTCGGCCGATGAGGTAGAGCAAAAGGTGCGGGAATTTGGCGATGTGGTTATGAAAATGCCGTGGTCGAGCAGCGGCAGGGGAGTGTGCCGAGCATCAACAAAGGAATTTCTTCATTATCGAGACTGGGCACTTGGGGCAATCCGAAAGCAAGGAGCACTCCTTTGCGAAGCATATCTCGACAAGGTGCAGGATTTTGCGATGGAGTTTCGTGTGGCGCAAGGACAGGCTGAATTTTTCGGCTATTCAGTGTTTTTCAACACGCCGCAGATGTCCTACGATCATGCGGTGGTGGCATCGACGACTACCTTACGCAACAGGCTTGCGGCGCTTGTCGACGAGTCGTTGCTCGACGCTGTGCAAGAATCTGTGCGGTATAGCCTTGAGCAGATGTTGCCGATGGAATATGACGGGTATGTAGGAGTCGATATGATGGTCTATCGCGATGCAGATGGCGCACTCCGCGTGAACCCTTGTGTTGAGGTCAACTTGCGCACCACGATGGGGGTGATCTCAGCCGCACTGGGAAATCGTATTGTCCATCCTTCGAAAGAGGCATCGATGAGTGTGCTCTATCATCGGGATGCCGATGCGTTGGCGCAATTTGTTGCCACCCTTCAGCCCTCGGTGTTTGCCGATGGAATGCTCGCGGGCGGCACCCTGCTTTTGGCGCCAGTCAGTGCTGATTCACGCTACACGGCAACACTCACCATTACCAATTCTTGAGTTCCTGATAAAGGCGTTGCACAGGCAGACCCATCACGTTGAAATAACTGCCAGAGATGCTCTCCACTCCGATAAACCCAATCCATTCCTGGATGCCGTATGCGCCAGCCTTGTCAAATGGGCGGTAGTTATCCACGTAGAAATCTATTTCTTCATCTGTTAGTCGAGCAAAGCCTACTTCCGTGGCTACTGCAAATGAGGCAGAGCGCTGGGCAGTTACGATGGTAACTCCAGTAACAACATGGTGCACGTTGCCCGACAGGCGGCGTAGCATCGCCACCGCATCTTCACGGTCGGCTGGCTTGCCCAATACCTGTCCGTCGCACACCACAACTGTGTCGGCGGTGATGATGAGTTGGTTGTCTGTGATTTGTTCACGATAGGCAGCGGCCTTCTTCTGCGAGATGTATTCGGCGACATCGTCAGCGGGGAGGTCGGCTGGGTACGACTCATCGATGCCGCCAATGCAGCGCACTTCAAACTCGATGCCGAGACCCGCAAGCAATTCCTTGCGTCGAGGCGAGCCGCTGGCAAGGAAGATGTCGTATTTCTTCAGATTGTCTAACATAATCGATAAATTGTTATGGTGGGTTACCAGCCAAAAGCGTGACGGTCCTTCATCCAGTCGCCACGCGCACGAAGTACCTGCTCTATGAGGTCGCGTGCGCACCCCATACCGCCAGCGCATGGCGACACATAGGTGGCAACTTCAAGAATGTCGGAACAAGCATCGGCAGGGGCAGCCGCCAGTCCAACGCGGCGCATCACCTCCATATCAGGGATGTCGTCGCCCATAAAAGCCACTTCCTCGTCCTTCAGACCGCGGAGGGCAAGCCACTCATCGTAGATGCCGATTTTCACCGACGCTCCGAGATATAGGTCCTTCACACCAAGACCTTCGAAACGCTTCCTCACCGCCTCTGTCTTGCCGCCAGTGATGATAGCGACAGGATAGCCCAGTTTTACTGCCAGTTGCATGGCGTAGCCGTCTTTGATGTTGATTACTCTCATTGGTTCGCCTGTTGGATACAATGGAATTGACGAGGCAGATAGTACTCCGTCCACGTCGAAGGCAAAAGCCCGGATGCGCGTAAGGTCGTAGTTGATACCGCTCATTGGTTATATCGTTTAAGTATTGCGTTGGAAACTGTTTTGTAGATTTCTTTTGCTTCGCCCGAAAGTAAGGCCTCGTGCTTCGACAAGATGCCCTTGTCGCCACGTGCCGCCGGTCCGGTCTGCGACTGTCTTGGCGCATTGCTGCACGCCTTGCGCAGCGTTTCCTCGAGCAGTGGACGGAGCACGCTGAAAGGCAGGTTGTTGGCAGAGAGCACCTCGTCGGCGAGAGTGTACATATAGTTGGAGAAGTTGCAGGCAAACACTGCGGCAATGTGCATCTGCATGCGGATGCGACTGTCGGCATGGTAGACTGTCGGCGAGACTGTGGTTGCCAATTGCCGAATTTCAGCCTCTACACCATCCGAAGAGCCTTCGATGAAAAGCGGCACTTCGTCCATCCTGACAGCAACGTTCTTGGAAAATGTTTGCAAGGGATACAACACACCGTAGCACTGCATCCTGTTGGCAAACACCGACTTGTCGATGCTGCCCGACGTGTGGAGCCACAAACCGCTGAGACACTGCTCCGGCGCATTGGCGGCGATGCCGCTTATGGCATCGTCCTTCACCGAAACAATATAGACATCCGCCTCCGCCAGATTCTGCAAACTGTCGGTGGCATCACATCCTATTTCTGAGGCAAGTTGGCGGGCATTGTCGATGTTGCGGCTGTAGATCTGCACCACTCCTTTGAGTGCGCGTGCAAGATGGGTAGCCACATTGCCCGAACCGATTACCGCTATTCGTTGCGCCATTGGCCTATGTGAACTTTCTCCCATTGGCATTTCTCTTCTTCAAGCGGCTTGCGCTCCTCGTTCTTGTGGCCGATGGTCAGCACGCAAAGCACACGCATGTCGGGCGGAATGTTGAGCAGTTCGCGGATGTTGTCCTCCGCTGGCTTACCTTCCTTGTCGAAGCGTTCGCGCACCTGCACCCAGCAACTGCCTAGTCCGAGGTCCTGCGCCTGCATCTGCATGGCAAAAGCAGCGATTGAGGCGTCTTCAATCCAGGCATCGCTTTCGTAAGGGTTGGCGGTCACTACGATAGCCAAAGAGCATCCAGCAATCGGGCGCGCGCCGAAATCTTTGCACTTGCTCATGCGTTCAAGCGTCTCTTTGTCGTCGACAGCAACAAATTGCCAAGGCATTTTGCCCTTTGATGACGGTGATACGAGTCCCGCTTGAAGTATTGTTTTCACATCATCGGCCGCAATCTCCTCATCCGTATATTTGCGGATGCTGCGGCGATTGAACAATAGGTCGTGGAAACTATTCATAACTATATGGGATATGTTTGTTGTCTTAGATAGTGTAAAGATACAACAAATCTTGACAAAGTCAAAACAGATTGCTATCTTTGCAGTGACGAACAAAGGGGTGCCTTTGATGGCTGAGATTATACCCTCCGAACCTGATACAGATAATGCTGGCGCAGGGATTGTGTGACGTTTCTCTTTTTTCATAGGCCTTTTGTTCATATCGACAAAACTATTGTGCGCTTATGAAATATCCAGTAGCATTGACGATTGCAGGCTCCGACTCTTCTGGAGGTGCGGGCATTCAGGCTGATGTCAAAACGATGTCGGCTCTCGGTGTGTATGCCACAACGGCCATCACGGCGGTGACGGTGCAGAACACCACGGGTGTGAACGCTGTGCAGGCAATCACGCCCGACATTGTGGCCGGGCAGATTGATGCCGTATTCTCCGATCTAAAGGTCGATGCCGTGAAAATCGGTATGCTTTTCTCCCGTGAGATTATCGATGCCGTTGCCGATAGGCTGGCTTATTGGCAACCACGTTGGGTGGTGCTCGATCCTGTTATGGTTTCCACAAGTGGCAGCCCGCTCATCTCGGAAGAGGCAGTGGATGCGTTGGTTGGCAAACTGTTGCCCCAGGCTTCGGTGCTCACGCCCAATAGGGCAGAGGCTCGCAAACTGTCGGGCATCGAGATTGATTCGCCCGAGGCTATGACTGAAGCAGCCAAGCGCATAATAGGCAAAGGATGCCGCACGGTGCTGATGAAAGGCGGCCACTTCGATGATGATGCTATGACCGACCGCCTCTATGAGGCCGACGGTTCATTCCACGCATTCAATGGCAGGAGGGTAGAGTCGCGCAACACCCACGGCACGGGATGCACTCTCTCCTCGGCGATAGCCTCATTTTTGGCTCTCGGTTGCACCTTGCCCGATGCCGTGGCAAAAGCGAAGGCTTATCTGCAGAATGCTCTTGAGGCTGGAGCCGATGTGGAAGTGGGCAAGGGACACGGTCCTGTAAATCATTTTTTTGACCCTCAAAAACTTAATATATTATGATTAATGTAAAATTCAACGACGAGCAACTCCAGTTGGCTGACGCAACGACAGTCGACCAGTTGCTGATGGAAAAGAAAATCGAGGCAGTCAACATTGCCGTGGCTGTAAACGGACAGATGGTGGCCAAGCCTGACTATGCGACCCACAAACTCAACGACGGCGACACAATCCTAGTTATCAAGGCATTCTATGGCGGATAGACCACATTTTCGCCTTATTGCCATCACGCCGGAGCAGACGCTCAGCGACGAGCAGGAGCGCATTAAGGCTCTCCTCGATGCTGGGTTTGACTATGTGCACATACGCAAGCCGGGAATGACTGAGGCGCAGGTGCGCGACTATGTGGCGACACTTCCGCTTGAGTATGTCTCGAGGCTGAAGATGCACTATTTTCCTGCGGTAGCAACGGAGTTCCGCCTTGGCGGGCTGCATCTCAATGCTCGGTGCCCTCAGCCGCCGGAAGGCTATAGCGACGCATGTTCGCGGTCGTGCCATTCGCTTGCAGAGGTGGCTGAAAGTGAGAGGATGGACTATGTGTTTCTAAGTCCTATCTTCGACAGCATCAGTAAGCACGGCTATATGGCAAACTTCACCGAGCAGCAATTGCGCGGCAGTGTCGACAGTCGTGTGCTGGCACTCGGAGGCGTTACGGCAGAGAAGATGGCTTGGCTCCACGATGTGGGCTTTGGCGGATGTGCTTTCCTTGGATACCTTTTCGCAGTCGACCGTGCGACTTTCAACGAACGATTGCAACAAATAGTAGAACAACGAAATAACTTAAAATAGAATATGCTCCAATTTATTACCAATCCTTCCGACAGGATGACAATTGAAGAAGAGATTCAACGTGCCGTTGACGGCGGATGCAAATGGGTGCAACTGCGCATGAAGGACGCTCCGCGCGAGGAGATTATTGCCACAGCGAAGCGCGCCAAGGAAATATGCAAGGCTGCAGAGGACTGCATTCTCGTGATTGACGACTATGTGGATATTGCCAAGGAACTGGAACTCGACGGTGTGCATCTTGGCAAAAACGATATGGACCCTACAGAGGCGCGCGAATTGCTCGGCGGCGACTTTATCATCGGTGCCACAGCCAACACATTCGACGACATTCAGGAGTTGCGCCATCTCGACATCGACTATATCGGCCTCGGCCCGATGCGGTTTACAACGACAAAGAAGCGCCTCAGCCCGGTGCTCGGCCTCGAAGGCTACCGCGACATCATTTCGAAGATGAAGGCAGCGAGCATCAACTTGCCTGTAGTGGCCATCGGCGGCATCACCTACGACGACATCGAGGACGTGATGGCAACTGGTGTTAGGGGCATCGCTGTGTCAGGCAGTCTTATCAATGCTGATGATATGACCGCCCACACGGCAAAGATGATTGACCTTTTGGAAAAAATAGTAGAACGACAATATTTAGATTAACAAAAAATGGACAAATTGACTATTGGCGGAAGAGATTTCTCTTCCCGTCTGTTTGTCGGAACTGGAAAGTTCTCCTCAAACGATGCTATGCTTGAGGCCATCTTGGCTTCTGGCTCTGAAATGATAACCGTGGCAATGAAGCGTCTTGACACTAGCGATGCCGCTTCCGACGATATGCTCAGCCACATCAACCGCGAGCACGTGCAGTTCTTGCCCAACACTTCGGGCGCGCGCAATGCCGATGAGGCGGTGCTTGCTGCGCAACTGTCGCGCGAATGCTTCGGCACTAATTTCATCAAACTTGAAATCCACCCGGACCCGAAATATTTGCTTCCTGACCCAGTGGAAACTTTGAAAGCCACTGAGAAACTGGCTAAGTTGGGATTCGTAGTGCTTCCTTACATCCAGGCTGACCCTGTGCTTTGCAAACGTCTTGAGGAAGTGGGCACTGCAGCCGTGATGCCTCTTGGCGCACCAATCGGCACAAACAAGGGCCTTACAACTCGCGAAATGCTCCGCATCATCATCGACCAGACCAATGTGCCTGTTGTGGTAGATGCCGGACTGGGCGCTCCTTCTCATGCTGCAGAGGCTATGGAGATGGGTGCTGATGCAGTGCTTGTCAACACTGCCATTGCCGTGGCAAAGAATCCTGTGGAGATGGCAAAGGCCTTCAAACTCGCCACCGAAGCCGGTAGAATGGCTTACCTCGCTGGACTTGGCAGCAAGTCGGACCATGCAGAGGCAAGTAGTCCGCTTACGGCATTCCTTAATGAATAACAACCAAAACCAATAACTATGGAACTTACAGATATCAATGTCAATTCCTATCCGAATTCCGAAAAAATCTATGTAGACGGTACTCTTTTTCCAATCAAGGTGGGTATGCGTCGCATCAACCTTACGCCTACGGTAACTGTTGTCGACGGCGAAAAGGTGATGACTGAGAATGCCCCGGTGGTGGTCAACGACACGAGCGGTGTTTACACCGACCCTAACGTGGAGGTGGACATCAACAAGGGTATTCCTCGCTTGCGTGAGCAGTGGATTGAGCAGCGTGGCGACACTGAAGAGCAGGATGGCATATCGTCCGACTATGGCCGACAGCGTCTTGCCGACCATTCGCTCGACGAGATTCGCTTCAAGCATCTCTACAATCCTCGCAAGGCAAAGGCAGGCAAGGAAATCACTCAGATGGCTTATGCCAAGGCTGGCGTGATTACAGCCGAGATGGAGTATGTGGCTATCCGCGAGAATCTCAACAACAAGGAATTAGGCATCGACACCTATATCACTCCTGAGTTTGTGCGCCAGGAGGTGGCTGCCGGACGTGCAATCATCCCTGCGAATATCAACCACCCAGAGGCAGAGCCAATGATTATCGGCCGCGCTTTCAGCGTGAAACTCAACACCAACATCGGCAACTCTGCGCTCTCTTCTGGCATCAAGGAGGAGGTTGATAAGGCTGTGTGGAGTTGCTATTGGGGCGGCGACACTTTGATGGACTTGTCTACAGGCAAGCACATACACGAAACCCGCGAATGGATTATCCGCAACTGTCCTGTGCCAATGGGTACTGTGCCTATTTATCAGGCTCTTGAGAAGGTGAACGGCAATGTGAAGAAACTCACATGGGAAATCTATCGCGACACTCTTCTTGAACAGTGTGAGCAGGGTGTGGACTATTTCACCATCCATGCCGGTGTGCTCCGCGAGCATGCCAAACTTGTGGGCGACCGCCTCACAGGCTGCGTGTCGCGCGGCGGCAGCATCATGACTGAATGGTGTGTGCTCCACGACGAGGAGAGTTTCCTCTACACTCATTTCGACGAAATCTGCGAATTGATTGCAAAATATGACGTAGCCATTTCGCTCGGCGACGGTATGCGCCCAGGCTCTATCCACGATGCCAACGACCGCGCTCAGTTCCTCGAACTGGAAGTGCTCGGCGAACTCACGGAGAAGGCTTGGAAGCATAATGTGCAGGTGATTATCGAAGGCCCTGGACATGTGCCGATGCAGAAAATCAAAGAGAACATGGACAAGCAGATTTCGGCTTGCCACGAGGCTCCGTTCTACACCCTCGGCCCGTTGACCACCGATATTGCGCCCGCCTACGACCACATAACTTCGGCTATCGGTGCAGCGCAGATTGCATGGCTCGGCACGGCAATGATTTGCTATGTTACTCCAAAGGAGCACCTCAGTCTGCCTGACCGCGAGGATGTGCGCAATGGTGTGATTGCCTACAAGATTGCAGCGCATGCTGCCGACTTGGCCAAGGGTTTGCCTGGAGCACAGGTGCGCGATGACGCCATGAGTAAGGCTCGCTTTGAGTTCCGCTGGAAGGACCAGTTCAACTTGTCGCTCGACCCTGCCCGCGCAAAGCAGTACTATGTAGAGAGTCACGGCACCGACGACAAGTTCTGCACAATGTGCGGACCGAACTTCTGTGCTATGCGCATCACGCAAAAGATTTCACAAGAACTTTGTAAAGACTAAAAAATAAATGTTTTCAGAAGTATTAGAGAAAATAAATTGGGACGAGACAACCCGGAAGATTGCCTCTAAGACTGACGCCGACGTTGTGAGGGCGCTCTCGAAGGAGCGTCTCGACGTCGACGACTTCATGGCGCTTATCTCACCAGCGGCAGTACCGCATTTGGAGGAAATGGCGCGCCTGTCGCAGAAATACACGCAAGAGCGTTTCGGCAAGACCATCAGCATGTACATTCCTTTGTACTTGAGCAATGCCTGTACAAACTTCTGCGTGTACTGCGGTTTTAACCACAACAATCCATTTACGCGCACCACTCTCAACGACGAGCAGATTGAGGCGGAGTGCAAGGCCATCCGTCGCCTTGGTCCGTTCGAAAATTTGCTTATCGTGACTGGCGAGGCTCCTGCCATTGCAGGTGTTGACTATCTTGAAAATTCGCTCCACATTGCGCGTCCTTACTTCAACAACCTCACCATCGAGGTGCAGCCGTTGAAGGCTGAGGACTATGCTCGCCTCACCAAGTCGGGACTCAACGGTGTGGTATGTTTTCAGGAAACCTACCATCGTGAGCGTTACAAGGTCTATCACCCAAAGGGCATGAAATCGATCTTCGAATGGCGTCTCAATGGCTACGACCGTATGGGTCAGGCTGGAGTGCACAAGATTGGCATGGGTGTGCTTATCGGTCTCGAGGATTGGCGCACCGACGTGACGATGATGGCATATCATCTGCGCTATCTACAGAAAACTTACTGGCAGACACGCTACAGTGTGAACTTCCCGCGCATGCGTCCGTCGGAGAGCGGCTATCAACCAAACGTTACGATGACCGACAAGGAGTTGGCACAACTCACGTTTGCTTTCCGCATCTTCGACCACGATGTGGACATCAGTTACTCTACGCGCGAGAATCCAAAGTTCCGTGCCAACATGATGAAACTTGGCGTCACCTCGATGAGTGCAGGCAGCAAGACCGACCCAGGAGGCTACGCAGCAGCGCCCGACTCGCTGGAACAGTTCCACGTGAGCGATGAGCGCTCGCCGGAAGCCGTGACGAGTGAGATTCGCGCACTTGGCTACGAGCCAGTGTGGAAAGACTGGGACAAAATTTTTGACTGATACCAATCAACCCCTCTATAGGCAGGCGGATGCACCAACTCGGCGCATCCGCCTGCTTTTTTGATTTTCCTTATTTTAGCCGCCACAGGGTTAGGTTACCTTCTTTGTTTTCTTTGCAGATTTCGTATCGGCTGAGGAGTATGTCCTTAATGTGGCATCTTTCATAGTTCCCAACGAGAATCCATTTTGCGTCGCCGTTTTTATAGCACAATCGGACTTTATCTCGCAATGATTTTCCCATGCCGATTGCCCAGTCTTGGACTATCCAATAAGGGTAGTGCGGATGGATGTCGAGTGTGGCATACACGTAGGAATCACCATTGTAGAGAATGAAAGAATCT